>NZ_JAPENL010000004.1 GCF_026342015.1 Micromonospora lupini | reverse complement strand
CGGTCTCTCATCTGACGGTAGGCGCGGGCGTTCTCCACGCAGTCGACGCAGCCAGCATGGAAGGCGCTGTGATCGTCGCAGCCGTTGGTCCGTCCGGAGAAGCGGGCAGCCCCGCCCGCAGCATCGCGGGCGGGGCTGGTCGAGATCGTCACGGTCTCCCCACTCCTGTCTGGTCGCCGCTCAGCCGGCATCGGCGCCACCGTTCAGGTCCCACATGGTGCGGACCAGCACCTCAAGCTCGGCCAGCGGCGGGTCGTACTCCTGCACCGCGCAGTGCTGGCACGTCCGCTGCTCGCAGGGCAGGCCCTCGACCATGTCCTTCGTCCAACCGGTCCACTGGTGGCCGGTGACGGCGCAGTCGGCGGCGGCCGCGCAGCCCGGGCAGAGCGCCCGATTGCCGACGAACACCCAGCACATGTCGCGGAGGATGCGGATGGCGTCGTCGATGGTCTCGAAGAGCGGCGGCTCGCCGGCGCCGTACGGCGCCGGGCAGCCGCCGCTGCACTGCACTTCAACGGACGTGACGATCATGAACGGGCTGGTCGGCAGGGTTCGGGGGTCAGGCACGGTCAGGGCTCCCGTCGGGGGGTGGGCAGCTGTCGCAGCGGCTGCCGGGCAGGGCGTGGATGGGCCGGTAGCAACTGGCGCAGGCCACGTACTCGTAGCCGGCCGGTCGGGGTTCGGCCCGCCGTTGCGGCGCCGGCATCTCGGGTAGTGGTTCGCCGGCCAGGGCCGCCGCGAGGGCAGCCCTGACGCGTGCCATGCCGCGCTGTGCGCGTTCGATTGCTTCCTGCGGGGTGCGGGCCTGCCGGATGGCTTTCTCCCGCTCCCATTGACGCTGAGGGGACACCGGGGGTTGGCCTCAGGCAGCGGCCGGGACGTCGACCGGCACCAGGTAGCGGAGCGGCTTGTTCAGCTCCTCGGCGTAGGCGATGTCCTTGGCGGTGTCGTCGCCGATGTAGCCATCCGGGTTGACGACGACCACCTCGTCGGCGAGCGCGATCATCCGCCGGTGGACCATGCGCAGCACCTCCATCTGCCGGGTCGTGACCGCCTCGTCGTCGAGGAACACCGGTGCGAGGACCGGGTGACCGGCGAGCGTGAACTCCTGGGCTGCCGCCTCGTAGTCCGCGGCGAACCGGGCCGCCCCGCACAGGGCGATCACCGGCAGCTCGACGGTGCCCGGCGCGGCCGCCGGCAACGACGCCGGCTTCTCCACGGTGGGCTTCGTGTTGCCGGGCGTGGTGCTGGTCCGGGGCCGGGACGGCCAGTTTGACCGCCGGCGGGCCGGCTCGGTGCGGCCGGTCCACTCCGCGCGCCGGTCCGCCACGCGGAGCACCGCCTCGCCGACCGGCAGGCGTCCTCGGCGGACGAGGTCCTGCTCCTCCGGGGTGAGGCGGGTCAGGGCGATCCGGTCCCTCACGTACTCGGGGCGCTTCCCGATCGACCGCGCGATCTGCTCGCGGCTGTAGTTGTGGGCGAACATCAGCTCGTGGAAGGCCAACGCCTCGTCCATCGGGTTGAACGACTGCCGCTGGGCGTGGATCTTGACCTGCTTCGTCAGGCGTTCCGCGTCGTCGAACCGGCGCCGCACGATGGCCAGCACGTACGGGTACTTGATCAGCTGGATCGCGGCGAGCCGACGGTGCCCCTCGTGGACCTCGTAGGTGCCGTCTCCGCAGTCGTGCACGGTGATCGGCTCCTCCTGGCCGTCGTCCTTGATGGACATGGCCAGCTCGGTGACGTCGCCCAGGTCCGTGCGGACGTTGCGGCCGGGCTTGACCAGGTGGGCCGGGATGCGCAGCAGCGCGCTGATCGCGGTCGGGTTACTCACTGTGGCCTCCTTCGCTCAGTGCAGGCATGTCGAGGTGCTCGACGCCGTCCAGGAGCCGGCCGGCGCGCTTCTTACCGACCCGGGTCACGGCGTGGTTGCCGGGCTTCGGATCGCCCGTCCAGTTCGTGGCCTGGTCGTGGTCCTCGCTGATCGCGTACTCGCCGGTCGAGCCGTCGAGGTTGACGTAGGTGTCCCACGGCAGCCGTTCGCCGTGGTCGGCGGCGAAGTGCGTGGCGAACGGCGCCCAGGCGCCCCACTGCTTGAAGAAGAACGGCACCCCGGCGTCGGCGCACTGATCGCGCAGGAGCCGCGCCCAGTCGGGGTGCATCGGTCGGGCCGCGGAGCCGGACTCTCCGCCGGCGACGACCCAGTCGATGCCGGCGCGGCGCTGCCAGCTGTCGCCGACGCGTTCCATGCCGTCGACCACTGCCCCGTCGGGGGCGTCGAGGTAGGGGTCGGTGACGGGTCGGCGTCGGGTGAGGTGTTCGCTCAGGTCGACCTGGCCGAGCAGCGGCTCGCAGGACAGCCACCGGACCGCTGCCGGGGTGGCCAGCAGGGCGGGAATCCGGAGGTCAGCGGACTTCTGGTCTTCGACGCTGACACCGATCCAGACGTTTGGGAGCGGCCAGGCCCAGGAGACGTCGCCGGGGATCTTGAGGCTCATGCCCTCGGTCAGGAGCCGGAGCTCCTTGGCCATCAGCTCCCGGAACTTCGGGTTGCCCAGAAGGCTCCGCAGGCGGCCGTGTCGTTTGGTGAGCAGCTGGTAGGTGTGCTGCGGCGCGGCGGCCATGATGGCGAACACCGCGGCGATGAACCCGTCCGGCACGTCGTCGTGGAACAGGTCGGACTGGCTGTCGACGAACACCCGCCGGGGCGTGCGCCAGTGCAGCGGGATGCCCAGCCGCTCCGGAAGGGTCCGCACCGTACCGGTCCAGTCGAGGCGGTCGTCTCGACGCTCGACGAGTCCCGCGAACGCCTGGGCGATCTTCGCGGTGGGGTGGTGAGCGTGCATCCAGGCTTCGCGGATCGCGTAGCAGTTGGTGCACCCGGGCGAGACGCGCTCGCAGCCCAGGGTGGGATTCCACGTGGACGTCGTCCACTCGATCTTGCTTCTGGTCGCCACGGAGGGCTCCTTCTCGGGCTAGGCGGCCAAGGCGACCGAGTGCTGCGCGGCCTTCTTCGCGCGCCTCTCGGCCTTGGTCAGGACGGTGGTGACGTGGAAGCAGCCACACGACTTCTGCTCGTACACCCGGTACGCCTTGCCGTAGACCGTCGTGAAGTAGTCGGCGGCTCGGGTGGCGGCTGCGCTGTCCGGGTACTTCCGCTTGTCGCACGGGAAGCACTTCTCGGTGAGGATCTCGGCCATGTGCGCGGGCCAGGCGCCGGCGGCGGTGGGCGTCGGGCCCGCGGTCCGGCTGGCGGAGAACGTCAGCGGCGTGCCGAACCGCTCGCCGGCGGTCCGGTGGCCACGGATGATCGACTCGTCCATCAAGAAGTGGTGGAACAGGCCGCACCCGTCGCATCGCCTCTCGCGCAGCGGCTTGCCCCGCAGGTTGCGGCGCAGGGCGTGACGGGCCGCGCTGCGGGTGCGGTAGGCGACCAGCCCGCACTCGTTGGTGACGCCCGGTTCCGGTGCGTGCTTCTGCTTGCGGTGCGCGCGGTGCTTCACCTGGCCACCGGCCCGGACTGGGTGAGCGCGCGGTCGACGTCCTCGGCGAGCTGTCCGACGACGCCGGCGACGGCGAGGATCCGGGAGAACGCGGCGCGGACGGTCGGGGCCAGGTCCTCGGGGATCGGGCCGGCGAGGGTGACAACGGTGGTGGCGCCGTCGTGGCCGTGCACGGCGAGGGCGTGCTGGATGGACTCCCAGATCACGGTGGACGGCCTGTCGCCGAGCCAGCGCATGATCACGGTGCCGTCGGTGGTCTCGACGCCGTACGCGACGACGCCGGCGCCGGAGACGCCGGTGACGTCGGTGTGCCGGTCGAGGGCGAAGAGCCGTTCCAGGTGACCGGTGGTCATGGTGCCTCCGTGTGCTCGAGGGCCAGTGCGGCCGGAAAGGGTCAGGACGCGAGGGCGTCCGGGGCGTTCGCGGCGTATCGGTGGCCGGCGGCGGTGAGTTCACGGGCCATGTCCCGCTCGGCGCAGGTCTTGTGGCGCGGCATGCCGTCGCAGTCGACGACGAGGGTCGGCCGCTCGCAGGAGGCGCATCGTTCGCCCGGTGCGGCGCTGTGGTGGCCGGACCAGTTGAGGGAGACGACCGTCCGCCCGTCGACGGTCGTGACCGTCGGCCGGTTGTGGTGGCAGCCCTGGGGGCGCACGGATCGCGGGCGTGCCATCAGGCGGCCCGGGTGGCGTCGGTCTGCCGTTGGGCAGCAGCGCGGGCGATTTCGGTGAGTTGCCAGTCGGTTTCGGCGACGACCCAGGCGAGCGCGTCGGCGCGAGTCAGGGTGGCGGTGCTCGGATACCAGTGGGTGGGCTCCCCGCCGCCGTCGGCCATGTCGGCCCAGATGTAGGCGAGGCGGCGCATCTGCCGGGCGACCGCGCCGACGAAGGCATCGGAGAGGTGCGGGAGACGGGCCTTCCACGGAGAGTCGTCTCCGTCGCCGTCCCGGCTGATCTGCTCCATGGCGAGCAAAATCAGCCGGGACGGCAACAGAGCTGGAGCACGGTCGGGTTCCCGCGTTGCGATGGTGTCCAGCCCGACGCCACAACCTCCTGTGGAAGCAGCGCCGGGGGCTCGGTGCGGTGCGGTAGTTCCGGTGGCCGTGCGCCGGACCCCAGCCGGGTCACGGTGTGCTGGTCTGCGCGTGTCCACGCGGTGTCGCCGGTCGCCGGCCGAGGGGCCAGCGTCCGGGGTCTGCGGGACAGGCAACGCAGAGTGCATCTGGTGTCCTTCCTGGTCGGGGTCGCTCACCCCGGTAGGTCCGTATTCAATCCTATGCACTCATCGACGTACGCGCAATGCCTTGCGCATCGGCCTTCGTCTCTACGCCCGGCAGTCGGCCTCCCACCCCGCCCTGAAGGAGGCCGAGGTCGACCACGACCAGATCCCCGCCGATCCGCACCGTCACGGTCGCCCCGTCGACGGCGTGGACGCGCCCGGGCACCCACACCAGTTCGCCTGGTGTGGGTGCTCCCGGGCTTGTCCCCGCCATCAGCCGTTGACCAGTCGGTCCCACGTGACCGGGCCGACGACTCCGTCGACGCCGATCTTCTTGGAACGCTGGAACGCGCGGGTCGCGCTGTCGGTGGCCGGCCCGAAATCCCGGTCGATCTTGATCTTCTGGCCTTGCGCGACCAGGAGCCCCTGCGCGAGCCCGGTCGCGAAGCCCTCGGCGCCGCGGCGGACCGTGGTCTGCCCGGCGAGGAGCTTGCCCCAGGTCTGCGGTCCCACGATCCCGTCGACGCCGATCTTCTTGCTGCCCTGCAGCGACCGCACCGCGGCGTAGGTCCGGGGTCCGAAGTCGCCGTCGACCGCGATGTTGCGGCCGTGGGCGACGAGGGCGCCCTGCAGCTTGCGCACCCACATGCCCTTGCTGCCCTTGCGCAGCGTCGGGCGGCCGCCGGCAGCCGGCGGCTTCGGGGCGGCCGCCGGCGGCTTGGGTGCGGCCGGGGCCTTGCCGGTGCGGTACCGCTCGTAGTCCGCGAGGATCGAGCTGTCGGCGTACTCGCAGCCGGGGTCGAACGACAGGTGCAGGTGCCCGTCGCTGGAGTAGGTGGGCTTCCAACCGGCCTTCTGGTTGTAGTGCTTGTTGTTGATGTTCCAGTACTTGACGTGCGGGTACGCGCCGGCCTTCAGCCGGCCGAGGAACCACGCCTCGAACCGGGCGGGCTCGGGCACCCGACCGTCGATCGCGTACACCCACCCGGACTTCGGGTAGACCGTCTTCCCGCCGATCACGGTGCTGTGGGAGCTGCGGGAGGTGTGGTCGCCGGTGTTCTTCTTGTTCCAGTGCGACGCGTTGCCCACGACCCCGAGGCACACGTACCCGTCTGTGCTCTTCGCGGTATAGACCTGCCACTCGTCGACGACCGGCCCGATCGGCCGCCACGACCGGTTGACCTTGTAGTAGGTGTCGTAGACGGTGCCGCCGGTCAGGGTGCCCATCAGGCGTCACCGCCCTCGACGGTGCCGTCGGCGTCGCCGTCGGTGGACTCACCCTCGGCGTCGTCGCCGTCCGGGCACACCGGCATCAGCTCGGCTGCCGCGTCGAGCGCCTCGTCCGTCTTCTCCCACGGCTCGATGACCTGGCCGTCCTCGGCAGGAACGGCGTCCTGCTCGACTCCCGTTGTCGTATCCATGCCGGGCACGATGCACAGCCGGAAGGGCTAACGTCCTGGTGCGAGCCCGGGCCCCTGCTCGTCCGCTGGCAGCCAGTCAACCCGCCGCGGCTCTCCCGACCGGGGCGGAGGGCATCGTCATGACGTCATGCTGGGCGGCGTGACGTCATGACGGCATGCGGCCATGATCTGATTGCACGGACGGAAGCCCGGCCGGCGACCTGCGAACCTGCCGGACGTGGACGCAGGAGCCGGAACCTCCCCCGTTCACCCTCCCTCGGCGGCCGCCGGCGCCCACAGGTACAACCACGGCGGTCCAGAACCCGCGACGGACTCAAGTTCGTACACCCCGCCGACGTCGGCGTCGAGGAGCTCCCCGCCGTACTCCACCCACAGCCAGGTCTGATCGATCGTCGCCGGCGGCAGCCCGTCCTCGTCGACGGGCACCAGCAGGTTCCGGCCGTCGACAGGGCCTCCGACCGCCGGCACGTCGACGCGCTCCCACATGAACCGATCATCAGCGTGCCAGCGCGGCCGCGGCGCGGTTTCCGTGTTCCCGCCTATCGAGGCTGTGTGGGTAGCTGGCTGGCCAGCGTGGACGCCACCTCGCCGGGTCTGGTCATCGGTCAGGCCGGGACCAGGTCTTCGTCGAACCCCTCCAGCTCCAACGCTCTCCGCGCAACTGTCCGCGCCGAGAGACCAGACCGGGCGTACGTCGTGTTGTACGCGGTCCGCCAGCTCGTGTCCCCTCGAACGGCGCGATACAGGACCTTGACGCCCTCGTCGACGGTGAGGGTCAGGTCCTCGGTGAAGAGTTCATCGGCGGTGACCGGCATGATCAGAGCGCCACGCGCAAAGCCGGTAGCGGGGTTGACCTGGTCCAGGGTGGGGTCGAAGAGAGTCTTCTCCTCGGACGAGAACAGGACGAGGTGCCCGGCGCCGCTCCACAGCGCCGTGGTCGGCGAGCGTATGACCCTCCCGCCGGCGCTGACCGGGATCACACCGTCGACGGCCTCACCCAGCAGGCACGATCCCGCCGGCCCCTGCACGGCGACGGCGACGGGCACGGGCTCGGCCTTGATGTGGACCAGGTCGGCGACGCGGTCGAGCAGTGCGACGCCCTCGACGCACTTCGGTTGGGCGTCGTTGATCTCGGCGACCATCCAGGCGGCACGGTGCAGCACCGTGGTTCTCTGGGCTCGTGTGAGGACGCGGACGCCCCGACCCTTGGTGGTCTTCCGGCCGGATCGTCGCATCGAGATTCCTTTCGCTCGGACGGTGGCAGGTCGTTGACGATAGCGGCGGCCGCCACCGGCCCACCGGACCAGTCGCGTGATGCTTCTGCCTGATCAGGTGTTGGGTAGGTCGATCGCGTCGAAGATCTCGCCGATCTCAGCGAGCTGGTCGGCGTACTCGATGCGCTCGGCCCAGCCGGCCGGCCAGGCGTCGAGCCCGTGCGTCGCGCCCACGATCGCTCCGGTGACGGCGGCGATGGTGTCGGAGTCGCCGGACGTGGCGCACGCGCGGGCGATCGCCGTGACCGGGTCGCCGGGGTGCCGGACGGCGCAGTACAGGGCGAGGATGAGGCAGTCCTCGGCGGTGCCGCCGCGCGCGCCGAGGTGGGCGCACGCGTCGCCGCCGTCGTCGGCGTAGGACAGGGCCTCCCACAGTCGCTCGATCGCCTCCCGGCACTCGTCCCAGCCGAACGCGATCCAGTTGGACTGCCGGCCCGGGTCCAACCAGGAGGCGAGGTCACCGAGGACGTCCTCGCGGTAAACGGTCCGGCGGGTCTGGCACCGCTTGTGCAGGGCGTCAACGACGTCGAGCGCCGTGATGCCCTCGGCTGCCAGGCGGACGGCGAGGGCGGTCAGTTCGGAGGCGGCGAGGGCCGTCGGGTGGCCGTGGGTGATGGCGGCCTGGAGCTGGGCGATGCCGGCCATGTCGTGGTCGGACAGGCCGGGCACCAGGGCGACCGGGGCTACTCGCATGTTCGCGCCGTTGCCCTTGCTGCGGCCCTGGGTGAGCCGCTGCCACGGCGTGCGGGGCGACCGCTGCAGTCGGTAGCAGGACGTCATGCAGGTGGTTCCGGGGGCTCGCCAGCCCTCGACGAGGGTGGACCAGTCGACGAAGCCGACGCGCAGCGCGGTGGTGAGCGCGTGGGTGTCGTACGGGGGTGGGCCGTAGTCGATGAGGGCGCGGGCGACCACGAGGGCCATCTGGGTGTCGTCGGTGACGAGCGCCGGGATGGGCAGCTGGCGCGGGCCTGAGGACCCGTACCGCTCGACGATCGTGTCGTAGCGCGTGAACTCGATGTCCTTGCCGACGGCGTCGCCGAAGGCGAGGCCGAACAGCGCTCCGGAGGCTGCGTGGATGGCTGGCATCTGCGGTGCTCCCTTCGAGTGGGCTGGGTGATGTGGCGGGGGCGGGACCGTGTGGTCCCGCCCCCCGTAGGTCATCCCTGGCGCGGGATGGGTGGCCGGTTGACGGCGGCGAGCACGGTGTAGAGGTGGGCGCGGCTGATCAGGTGCTCTTCGGTGGCCCACGCCTTGCAGGGGCCGCAGGTACGGCGGAGGTCCGGGTCGAGGCCGTGGGTCTCGGCGAACTGCTCGGCGACGAGGATGAGCGGCAGGTCGGCGTCCGTGTCGCTGTCGCAGTCGGCGTGCAGGGCCTCGGGGTGGGCTGGGCAGACGAGGTCGATTCGGTAGCCGTTGGCCGTCTCGTGGTCGGTGCCGGAGACCCTGCGGAGTGCCCGTTGGGCGGCGGTGGGGGTGGCGGCGGTGGCGACGACGGCCCCTGCCGGGTTGATGACCCCCCAGAGGTTGCCGTGGGAGAGGGCCCTGGCGGGGGTGACGTCGTAGTGGCGGCACCCCGGGTCGTGGGGGTCGTTCAGGTAGACGTCCGCGCTGCAGCAGGACTCGGTGCGGCCGTAGCGCAGAAGGACCACGGCGGCGACGGCGATGAGCAGGGAGATGCCGACGCCGGTCATGAAAAGCAGCAAGGGTTATCCTCCACTCGCGTGCGGGTCGCTCACCCGCACACATAAAGTTTATCATGCGGCGGTCAGCACACCAAACCGCACCCAAGGGCTAAGGTCGCGCCCGCGCCGCCCGCTGGCTGCGGGCGGCGCCGCGCTCCGGTGGCCTGCTGCTCACCGCACCCCACCAGCCGTCAGCCGTGGCCGGTGCCGCTCGGAGTGACCACGCCGGCGCCCGCCAGCTTGCCGCTCCCCACCGGTGACCCGCCACCGCGGCGACTCGCATCTGTGGACAGACCACCGGCTGTGGAAAACAGCCTGATCATCGAGCAATGTGGTACGGCGCCCCGGCGCACCTGCCGTCAGCCACCGCAGTCCGAGGCCCGCCCGGTACACGCCGCGGCGCTGGCCGACGAGTGGTCGACCAGCGCCGCGCGCCGGGGTTGGTCATCTGCCGGTCACGGCCTCCTGACGGGGCTTGAGCGCCACGCTCTCGATCTCGACCGGCTTGATGAAAGGCCGGGGCACCCGCCAGTAGCGGCCCGGCTTCTCCTCGTCGCCGCCCAGCACCGCGACGTTCACCTGGTCGCCGTTGTCCTTGATCACGACGTATAGCCGCTCGACCGGTTCCTTCCAGCCGAGGCCGGACACCATGACGACCTTGGCCAGGGGCAGCGGCCCCACGACCGGCGCGGCGACGGCCCGAGCGGCCGCTTCGGCCGCCATGCTCGCCGGAGCCTTGTCCACCTGCGTCGGGTTGGCGCGGACCCGGGGGCCGCCGCCCACCGGCTCAAGCAGCAGGTTGACGGGCATGACCCTGACGACCTTGTAGACGACGCCCTTGTCGGACTTTCGGGCGTACTCGGGCTTGACGACGACGAAGTCGTCGACGGCGAAGAAGGGGACGGTGGTCGCGGACATGAGATCCTCCTGATTGGCGGGTCGCTCACCCGCACACATTTAGTTTAGCAGGTGGTGATCATGCCCGCGACCCCACCCCGTCTACCTGGCCTGGTACGCCTGCCACGCCTCGTCGACCAGCTGCGCGACGACCTCAAGCGCGTACACCGCCAGGTCGTGGCCGTCCATGAACTCCCGCTCGCCATCGGACGACCTGAAGGCCTTGCCCTCCTGCGGGATGGTGGCCAGGCGCAGGTGCTCGCCGACGTCGACGGAGACGATGAGCGCCCCGTCGTCGGTCACGGTGGCGTGAATGGCCGAGATGCCGTCAACCACGTCCCGCCGGCACCTACCTCGTCTCCGTCGTCGTGGAGGACCTGGACTAGGTACGCCACGTCGGCGGCGTCGCCGTCGAACTCGCCCAGCGGCCCGTAGGCGGGGACGTACACCTCCCGCAGCCATTCCTCCAGCGCGGCCCGGTCGACGCTCACGGCCGGACCCGGTTTGGCCGGCGCGGTGATGCTCCAGCTGGTCGGGTCGGCGCCCGCGGCGATCGCCTCCGGAGCGACCCCCTCGGCGACGGTCGCGAATTGGATCGCGGATCCGGCGATCAGTGCCCGCACGTCGGCTTCGTCGAGGTCGGACGGCGGCTGGTCGGTCGCGAGGACGAGCGTGGCGGTCACGTGAGACAACTGCCGTGTGATGGGGATGCTCAAGACGCACTCCAAAGGGCTTGAAAGGGGCGAGAAAAGGCCGGCCCGGGTCTCGCGGTGCGGGGCCGGGCCGGCCGAGGTGGTCAGGGGATGAGGCGGGTGGTGCGGGTCTGCTCGACGGTGAGTCCGTTGGTGAGTGCCCAACTGATCGCGAGGTTGAGGTCGTTGTCGACCTGGTCGAGGAGGATGCCGCTGTGCCCGCCCTTGAAGCGGCCCATCCAGCCGTGGCTGTGACCCAGGTGGGTCTCCAACGCGCGGAACTGCTCCTCGGTGGTGATGCCGTGGATCATCAGGGATCGCTCGACGACCTGGCCGCCGTGCCCGGTGGTGGCCTCATAGGCGGCGACGGCCGTGTTCGCGGCGTTCGCGACGGCGGTGAGGGCCATCGCGGCGGCTTCGCCCCTGTCCATCCGGACGATTCCGTCGTCCGTGTCGGCGTAGATGAGGTCCCCGGCTTGGAGGTGCGCGGCGGACAGTTCGACGCCGTCCACGGTGACCACGACCAGGCCGCCGCCGTCGGCCGTCTCGGAGTCGGCGGTGAGCCAGATGTCGACGTCGGTGACGCCGGGCCGGTAGCTCCAGACCTCGGGCGCTTCGCGCAGTTCGTGGATGGCCGTCTCGACCAGGTTCGCGGCGTTGTCCAGCGCATCGCTGTATTCGCTGTCGGCGGTGCCCCGTAGAAGGCGTGCCTGCCCGAACTCGTCGAGGGTCCGCATCCACTGGCGGAACGCTGCCTGGTTGAAGCTGACAGCAGAGGTCATGCTGAACTCTCCATCCTGGCGGGTCGCTCACCCGCACACACATATTTTAGCACGTTTTGGGCCCGCTCGCACTACAGCAGCCGACCAGCCCCGCTCCCCTGCGCCCAGGTTGCGAGCGGTCGCACGCGCACGATGTGGTGCGGCCGCAGCAGCGCCGCCGCCAGCCCGGTGAGGGGATCGTCGAAGACGATGTAGTCCCGCGCCCACACCGCGTGCCAGCGCTCGGCGCGCTTCCCTGCCCTCACGCCGTGCGGGTCGCCGAGGATGGCGCTGATGCCCGCAAGGTCGCCACCACGCGCGGTCGATCGGTAGTGGCTCATGCTCCCGGCCAGCATCGGGCACGCCTGGGTTGAGTACCGGAAGCACTCCGGGTGCATGGCGGCCTCGGCGGCGATGCTGCGATCGACGTCGCGGTCTCGCATCGCGAACACGAACCGGGCGTCCAACGGCTGCCCGCAGATCTGGCACCAGCGGCGTTCGAGCGCCGCGGCGGCGCGGCCGGTGTCGACCGCGCCGAACCGGTACGGGCCGTTCGGGGTCCGGGCGGTGATCCACGGGACAGCCAGGCCAGCGACGACGGGCCTGTGGAGGAGCCGCAGCGGGATCGGCGTCGCGGCGGTTGGGTGAGTCTGCACAGTGCTGCTCCTGATGGTTTGTGTCTGCGGGGTGGTCGGGCCTGCGGCGGCGGGCGCCCTCGGCGGTGCACCGAGACGCCCGCCGTCGCGCTCGTCAGCCCGCGCGCATCCGCTCGGCCATCTCTTGCAGGTGCCGGCCGAGCCCTTCGAGATCGTCGGGGTTGGTGATCCGCACGCCGGCCACGATGACCGCGCCCGGTCCTTCGTGGTGGGCGGTCAGCTGGCGGGGTTCGCCCAGCTGGTCACCGACCAGACAGGCTGAGCCGTTCATCCGCGACGGGTAGAAGCCGGGCGCGATTCGTGTTGCCCTCGTCCAGGCGCTACCGGCGGGCAGATGGTGCAGGACTTGGTCCACGGTGCGGAGGGCGGCCCGCTCGGCGGCCTGGTCGTCGCCAGCGCCGGCGGCACGGACGAACGTTTCGGCGAGCGCGCCCAGGGTGGCCACGGCCTCGGCCTGCTCGGCGGTGCTGAACGGTGCTGGCTGCGGCGTGGAGGCCGGGCCGATCTGCACGTGGACGGTGGTGCCCTCGGCCACAACGCGGCCGGTCATCGTGTCGGACTCGGCGTCGAACGCGGCCCGGATGATTCGGGCGACCCGGTCGCGTGCGCCGGTTGTGGCGAAGCCCCTGACGGCGTAGCCCTGGTCGTGGAGGGTGACGCAGACAGCGGCGATCTCGTCGGCCACGTCCGTACCGTGGAAGTTGTCGATGAGGTGGCGGTGGATCTGCTGGGTGGAGACGTTCACGAACACTCCGGAGGGGAGGAGAGGTGTGTGGACACGGAGCCGGCCCGACCCCCGGGGCGTGGGGGTCGGGCCGTTGGTGGTCAGATCGCGAGGGTGGTGGCGATGCGGCCCGCGAACTCCTTGGCCACGTCGTGGGGCAGCTGCGCGCCGAGACGGGCGTCGAGCGGCGTCAGCCGGTGGCTGCCGTGCGTCACCCGGTACCGCTCGCCCCGGGTCGGGACCACGAGCAGGAACCGGTCCTGCTCGCGGCGGCTGAGGTGCACGCGGACGCGGACCTTGCTGCCGTCGCGGTCGAGCTTGGTGTAGAGGCCGAGTGCGCGCAGGCAGACGAGGATGTCGTGGGCGTAGGAGCTGCGGTACTTGTTCTCGGCCAGGTTGGTCATTTTGCCTCCCAAACTAGGGCGGGTCGCTCACCCGCACACATATAGTTTAGCAAAGTTGATCGACCCACGCAAACCACGCCGCACCCACCGGCCAGCGGCAACGCCTCAAAAGATCTTGGAAACGGCGGTTCACGCTGACCCCCGTTTCGCCCTCTACCTACCAGCGACCGCGCACCCCCGCGCGGCCCCGAAGAAGAACGAGGGATCAGTGGACGTATTCGGCTTGGGTGGACTCACGGTCGCCGTGATCACCAGCCTCACCGGGCTGCTGGCACTGTGGATCCGCGCCCGCTGGCGGGTGAGTCACGAGAAGGCCCGCGGTGACTCGCTGATCGCGATCGCCGAGGCGCTGCCCGGCGGCGGCCGGTTGCGCGACCAGCGCGCCGACGGGTCATGCATCACCCTGACAGTGCCCGCCGCGGCGGGCAGCGGGAACCGCCGTGGATGACAAGACGACCGAGCGGGCAGAGCCGCCGGCGCGACTCTTCGACTCGTACTGGGTAGTCGACCAGGCGGCGACCCAGTTGGACCCCGTCCCGTCCGAACAAGAGCGGATTCGCAGGGAGTTCAGCGCCTTCTACAAGGAGTTCATGACCCGCCTGGGCGCCTGGCTGATCCTGCACGGTTGGGCCTCCGAGGCCGACGCCTATGACGTCGCGCAGGACACGATGCGCCTCGCGTACGAGAGGTGGTCCACCATCGAGCACCCGAGGGCCTGGGCGCGACGGACCGCGTCCCGTCTGTGCGTTGAGCGCCTCGCCAAAGGCCAGATGCTACCGGTGGAGGACATTGAGGACCGGATCCCGCGTAAGGGCGACGCCTCCGCCTTCGCCGCGTCGGACACCCTGCAGGACTTCATGACGGCCCTGCAGAAGCTCCCGCCGCGCCAGCGTCAGATGCTGCTGTGGGCCTACGAAGAGTACGAGCCGGCCGAGATCGCCGCGGAGCTCCAAGTGACTCCGGAGGCGGTGCGCAGCAGCCTGTGGAAGGCCAGACGCAAACTCGCCCAGTTCATGCGGGCTCAAGATTCGGATGACCAGTGAGCGAGGGGGTGGATATGAGCGACCGGACCACGGGAACGCCGAACGGCCGTCCCGGGACCTCCGGCCCCGAGTCGCTCGTCCGGCGGTGGAACGACGAGGCGGTGGACGCGGCGGGCCAGGCTGCTCTCGGCGAGATCCAGCGGCGGCTTAACCAGACGTGGGACGTCAAGGTGGGCCTTCGGGAGATCCTGCTCGCGGAGCACTACCGCGGGGCGATCGAGGCCCAGGCCGGCAAGTTCGACGTCGAAGCGGGCTTGGCCGACATTGTTGGTCCGTCTGACGCGCAACTCGACGGGTGGGCGAAAATCCCCGGCCCCACGGCGACGTGCGACGCGGAGGTCCGCGCGCCCAACTTCTACGAGGTCTTCGAGACTCACCGCGAGTCACGGTCCTGGGGGCCGATGGACGTTCTGGACCGGCTCCGGTGCTTGGCCGTGGACATGGTGGACACCCTGGAGGAAATCCGCCAGTCCGACGGGGTGGCGCTCATCGAGGACAGCCTCTACGCCGACACCATGTCGACCGCATTGCGGTCGGCAGGGGAGCTTGAGTCGCTCGTGCGCAGCCTGGAAGAGCGACTTGTGACCCGCAGCCAGGCGGTGAGCGTGGTTGACCGCGCATCTGAGGTATGCGTGACAATGTGGCACATTCTGAAGGCTCGTGTCCTGGCTGAGCTTCTCCCATGGGACCTCAGATTCGCAGTTCGGAGCCTGGTCGCGATATCGGAAGAGGCGTCCGACCTTCGTCTGCCCATCGCGCGGCTGTTCGATCCCTCGGACGACCTCGTCGACATGCTGCTGTGACCGGCCGGGCGGGGGGCGGCCCCCGCCCGGCCCGTCTCGGTCATCCGGCTTCGACGACCTCGTCGATCTCCCGTTCGCCGGTCGAGTCGTACGTGCTGTTGTCCTCCTGGTCGGCGGCCCAGCCCTCAAGGTCGCACTCGGTCAGGGTGGCGAGGGTACGTGGCGCGGCGTGCGGGATCCGCTCCTTCTCGACGAGGTAGTCGAAGAGCTCGGCGAACGGCACGGTCGCCTCGTGGTTCTCGCTGACGGTCCACCGGACGGTGACCCGCTCCGGCTCAGGCGGCGGCGGAGGGCCAACCGTAGGGTCGGTGAGGGACGCGTTCAGCGGCTCCCACTCGACCTGGGTACGCCGGTTGGCGGCCTCCCACGCTGCCTCCGCGCACGCGTTGTCGCGTTCGTCCTTGGTCCAGGCGTTCCACTCGTCGCGGGGGAACTCCAGGACGGTGCCAGCGACTTCCAGCTGGGCGCCGGTGCCGTCAGCGGCGGTCGCTGTGATCCGCACCTGGACCGGGTCGGCCAGCGTGGTGGGTTCGGTTTTGGTCATGGGCTGCTCCATGGTCAGACGAGGTCGCGGTGGCCGCAGGCGTACAGGGACTGCCGCAGGTACGCGGCGGTGAGCGGTCGCCGGGTTCGTCGGGCTTCCAGCGCGGCGGCCGTGGCGGCGGCCGGGGTGAAGGCGACGGCCAGGTCCTCGATCAGGATGGTTGGACGGCCGGCGGTGGGGTCGACGGCCACCCGGCAGATGACGTCGCCGGCGACGTCGCCGGCGAGGCAGGCGGGGCAGGTGCCGCGCCAGCCCGGGACGTAGGCGGCCAACGGTCGGCCGGCGACGAGCGGGGCGGCGCTGGTGCGTACCTCGTGGGCGACGCCGTCGAGGACGACGACGATGCGGGTGGTGCGCTCAGCGCGGGGTATCGGAGTCAGGGCTGGTGGTGCCATCGGGGTCCTCCTCGTGCTGCGGGTCGCTCACCCGCGTGCCGATGTCAGGGTGGTTGAATCCCTGCTTGCGCAGGTAGCGCAGGGCGTCGCCGTTCGTGGCGAACGGGATGTCGTGGTGGGTGGGGTGATACTCGGGACCGGTGGCTCCGGGTCGCCAGACCTCAAGGATCACGCCGGGGTCGGCGGGGGTCAGGTCGATCCACCATCCGCCGTTGTACGTCTGCCGGGGCTTGTCCACGGCTCCTCCTCGCTGGTGGCTGGATGGGTCGGGGCCGGCCCACTGTGCTGGCCGGCCCCGTTTTACGTCTCCTGCTACTCAGTCGTTGAGCGCGGCCAGGCTCCCGCCGATGCAGGCGAGTGTGGCGAGGATCAGTAGTGCGACGGCCATCCAGGCCCACGAGCGCTGGGGGTGGCGATGTGCTGCCATAGTCACTCCTCCGTCTGCGGGTCGCTCACCCGCACACAGTAAGTCTATCATGTTTGTGAAGAACACGCAGGTCGCGCCCCCTACCCCCGGCCGCGCTGGCCAACGCGCCCTTGACCCGCTCGGGCCGCTACCCTGCCGGCCCGAACGCCAACACCCCCACCGAGTCGACGCGGTGACCCCACGCTCCGGCCACACGGCCGGAGGCCGGGCCGGCATCGTCGACGTCCGCCGGCCCGGCCCCGCCTTCCCATCCCCGCAGAAGGGCCACCAGCGCCGTGACCACGATCGCCTCGCCCCAGGTCAAGCTCATCGCCTACACCCACTTCCAGGCGCCCGACGACGTCCCGTGGTCGACCGACGCCAAGGGCGGCCAGGCGCTCGCCGAGTTCGCCGGGCGGGCCTGCTACCAGTCGTGGAAGAAGCCGAACCCGGCGACCGCCACCAACGCCGGCTACCTCGCGCACATCCTCGACGTGGGCCACCTGAGCGTGCTGGAGCACGGCTCGGTCACCTTCTACTTCACCGGGGTCTCCCGCTCCTTCACCCACGAGCTGATCCGGCACCGCCACTTCTCGTACTCCCAGCTCTCGCAGCGCTACGTCCCGGAGCGGGACGCGGCCATGGTCGAGCCGGCGGTCATCGCCGAGGACCCCGAGCTGCACAAGCGCTTCACCGAGGCCGCCGAGGCGAGCGTGCGGGCGTACACCGAGTTGCTGGAGGGTCTCGAGCAGCGCTTCTCCGACGAGCCGAACCCGACACTGCGTCGCAAGCAGGCCCGGCAGGCGGCCCGCGCGGTGCTGCCGAACGCGACCGAGACCCGGATCGTGGTCACCGGCAACTACCGGGCGTGGCGGCACTTCGTCGCGATGCGGGCCACCGAGCACGCCGACGTGGAGATCCGTGAGCTGGCCGTCGAGTGCCTGCGCCAGCTCCAGACGGCGGCGCCGAACGTCTTCGCCGACTTCGTCATCTCGGCCTTGCCGGACGGTACGGAGGTGGCGGCCACCCCGCACGCGGAGTGACGCGTACGCCGGGACCACCGAGACGACAGGGCCGCACGGTATGCGTGCGTTGGCGGCTAGGTCTCACCATTGAGGGTCGGCCTTGGGAGTGGGGGGAGTAGATGGTGGTTCGACAGCGGCCACGGCGCCGAGTTCTGCCGTCTCGACGCCGGGGATCGCAACAGCCGCGCGAGCGATCCAAGGTCATCGACTGGGTGCAGGCGTTGTCTGGTCTGTGCGCGGTGGCGGTCGCGATCCCAGCGCTGATCGTCGCCGGCGTTACCTACAGGGACCAGCAGGACATCAACCGCACGCAGCTGGAGATGGCGCAGCTGGAACGCGACCGGTACGAGCAGAGGTACGCCTCCCGGGTCGCCTTCTGGTGGTTGACTTACCCCACCACGGGTGGGCAGCCCGGCCGGCTGAAGTTGCAGAACCGCTCGCCTGTCCCCATCCGCGCGATCAACCTCATCGCCGTGGCGACAAGCGGCCAACCGACGCCACAGCCGCAGGTCTACTCCCTCTTGACGGACGCCCCACCCTGTGTGGTGCTCACGCTCAGCCTGCAGACTCTGCCTAGTGACGAGGAGTTCTGGCGCAGGCGTGACCCCGACGTCGGAGTGCAGTTCACCGACCCGACGAGGTCGTGGTTCCTGTCGCGGACCGGGCTGGAGCACGACAGCGGTGACCTCATCTTCGCCACGTTCCCATTGAACGTGCTCGCTACCGAGGTGCCTGGCACGCGGGAGTCTGCTGGTGACTGCGGTGAGGGCGGGTAGTCGCGCAACGCACGTGTCGGTAGGGAGACAGACCGTTGCCATGACACAAGACGCGAATTATCGTCAATGTGTGCGGGTGAGCGACCCGCCTGATTGGGGAGGACCACCATGAACTACGCCACGATGAGCAGCCTTGTCACGTTCGCCGCGGTGTTCGCCGCGACGTACGCCCTGCATCCCGCCGCCGACCACTGGGTGCAGACCCAGAACCAGGCCGACCACAAGGGCTGCGACCCCGACCACGGCACCGGCCGGCACCAGCACTGCTCGACGCGACGGTCCCGCTGGTACTGCGTCAAGCACGTCGCGACCTACGGGCTCACCCAACTGGCCGGAATCGCCGTGCTGGTCGCGGCCTTCGGGCTCCGGCTCTCCCCGCTGTCCCTGACCGTGGGGATGGCGATCAACCTGGGCACCCACTACCTCGCCGACCGGCGGGTGCCGTTCCGGGCGATCGCCGAGCGGCTCGGCTCCGGGGGCTTCTACCAACTGGGCCTGCCCCGGGCCGGGCGGGACGACAACCCGTCGCTGGGCACCGGCGCCTACGCCCTGGACCAGTCCTGGCACATCGCGTTCCTGTTCTTCAGCGCGGTGGTCATCGCACTCTGACCGGCGCAGCACGAAGCCCTCCACCTTGAAGGTGGAGGGCTTCGCTGTACCTGGCGCCCTCAGCCTGACGGCGGGGGCGCCGCTTCGCGTCTCGGGGCGCAGTCCGGACCGATCGGCGGGTCCTGCTGGACGTCTCCGCAGTCGCCCCACCGGCAGGCGAGCACCAGGTGTCCCCCGCAGTCGCAGTTCAGCCAGCCGCGGGCGGATCGGGTGGCGGAGCCGCCGTCGTAGGGGTGGCCGCGCCGGCACGTCGCCGGCGGGTCGCCGACGAGTTCCCGCACCGGCCGGTGCTTGACGGCGGTGACGTCGGGGTGCGCGCGGGCCCAGGCGACCAGGCGGCCGACGGCGGCGACGCTGTCGACCCGGCGGGCGGAGAGCCGGTCGCCGGGCAGGCCGGGACGCCATCGGACGTCGACCTGCCAGCGGCGTACCCACTCGGACACGATGCGACCCTATCGAACATGCGTTCGATAGGGTCGCTGACCTGCCGGGGTGGACACTCGGGGGTCATGCCGCGCGGCGCAGTTGCCACCACTGGTGCGGCTCGGCGGCCTCGACAGACACGCCTGACAGCCCGGTACGGTGCCAGCCGTCGGCCTCATGCAGCGGGATCGGCTGGGCGAACAGATACGTCTCCCCAGGCAGCCCGCTCGGCTGAACCACGGTGGCATGCCGATGGGCATACGCCGCGGCGTACAAGTCGCGCCCTCGGTAGCCATGGCGCTCATAGTTGTCGGAGCACCGCAAGACGTCGGCCTCAGCCACGGCCGCAGCCCACGCCGCAGGCACCCACCCTCGCCCATCATGGACGATCGCTACGGACCAAACCTTGTCCGGCCGCTCATCGAGGCGGTGCTCGGCGTCGGCCCACATTTGGGCCAGCAGTAGCTGATCGGTGCGGATCTGGCCGAGGAGTTCCTCGTACCGCGAGTCCCCAGCCCGCACCAGGATGACGTCGCTTCTCACTGCGGGGACTCGGCGGCGTTGCGGATCTGGTACAGCCGGGCCGGGGTGAGGCGGGCTGCGCTGGCGATGTCGTCGCGGCGCAGCTCGGTCTTCATCAGGGCCCTGATCAGGGTGTCGCGGCGCTCGGCCAGCGCGCCGATCTGGGCGGCGGTTTCCTCCAGCTGCACGAGCAGCTGGGCCGTCCGGGTGGCCACCGCTCCGATGCTGTAGCTCTTCTCGATCGCGGTGGTGACGAGTTCTACGCCTGCCGGCGTGAGCGTCAGGGTGATGTCGTCCCAGAGGTCAGCGTCGTCCCGGATCTGATCGACGTGGACGGTCACTACGTCGCGGGCGGCGTCGAGCGTACCGATGCCGTGCAGGTCGCGGATGACTGCGGCGAGGTCGTCGATGCTGGTCCCGGCGGCGTGCTCGGCGGCCGGCTCCGTACCTGTGTCGGCATCGGGACCGGTCCAAACGCGGACTCGCCAGTTGCTGCCCTCCGCGAGGTTTTGGTCAGCGGCGACGGCGGCCGCGAACTGCGCGGCCGTGGTGTCGTCCTCGTCGCTCTCGACGGTCTCGGCGGGGTGGAGTGCCTGCCAGATGCTGCCGTCGGCGTTCCCGGCCTCGATTTGAACGGTGAAGGTTGCCATTGCGGTCTCCTGAGGTTGCCGTCGCTCTCGACAATCAGACTCTATAGCTGACTATAGGAATCAGTCAAGCCGGCTATAGAGTTAGATACCGATCACTGGGCCGCCGCCGGCGATACCGCCGTACAGGCCGGGCTGGCCGCTCAAGACGTGACACCCCAGGTCGATCGCTGCGAGCACTGCCGTGGCCGCGTCGACCCGGCCCACGGTGTCCAGCGTGACCGCGAGGGCCTGCCAGCTGTCCGGATCCGGGCTGAGCACCTCGACGGCGCGGTGACTGACGAGCAACGCCAGACGGTCCTGGTCAGTGACGACACGAGCCGCCTCCGCGAGACACAGCACCGGCAGGCCGACCACGCAGCCCTCTTCGTCGGCGACCTCGGCGATGACCTCACCCACGCCGATGGACTCGCGGCAGAACGCGACGATGGCGCTGGAGTCGAGGACGACCCTGACGGTCGGGTCGGTCACGCGGCGCGGGCCGGCAGGCCGAGCTGCTCGCGGGCCTCCGCCTCCAGCGCCGGCGTCCACCGGTCGCGGGCATCGTCCAGGCGGCGCCGGGCGCGCGCTTTACCCTCCTCGGTCACCTCGATACCGACTGCGGCGAGCATCGCCGTGGTGTCGGTGCCGGTGTCCGGTTCGTGGCTGGCCATGTCCGCAGAATACCCCTGGTCAGGCGGGTAGTCACCCACGACGTGGTGCGGCCCCCAACCCGCGTCAGGTTGGGGGCCGCGTTTCGCGGGTCGAGCGGGACTGAGCGTACTGCGCGGCGCGGAGGTGGTGGCTGGTGAGGCGGATGACGGCGGACGTGGCACGCCGCGTCGGGGCGACACCGTTCAGGCCAGGTGGCAGACCGCTCGTACCCTCAGCCCTGTGTTCCTGTCGCCCTACGTCTGGCCTGCGACGCTGCTCGCCCGGGCTGAGCTCGGCGACCTGGCGACGTGGATCGGCGCGATCGCCAACGTCGCCACCGTCGTCCTCGCATTGACAGCATCCCTCGTCGGTTTCCGGGTGTACCAGATCGAGTCCGGCCGCGACCAGCGGGCGGAGGAGGACCGTCGCGAACGTGCCGAGATCGAGCGACGCGGCCAGGCCCAGCTCGTCTCCGTGTGGTTTGACACGTCGACCCCGCCGAAAGAGATAGACACTGATGCACGCGGGCGCAAGATCTGGCCGGGAATTGTCCTGCCGGTTGACGGGGCCGGGCACCTGCTCAATGCATCCAACCTCCCCGTACACGACGCGGAGCTTCACTTCGTCGTCGTATATCCCGATGAGGCGCACATTCGCGCGGACCCGTGGGCTGATGCTCCTCTTCGTACCAGCCGCGGTGTGGCCTCGATCGGCACCGTCCCTCCTCACCGAGGGATTGTGAGCGTTCCGATACGGCCCTACCTGACCGCGGAGGCCGAGCACTCATTGTTGTGGCATCGCATAGAGGTCAGCGTCATTTTCCGCGACACCGCAGGGAGGCGCTGGCTACGTAACGCTGAGGGCTACCTAGTCGAAACGCCGGCACAGCCACCACCGCCCTAGAGTCACCGGCTCACGGCTCGCTGGTGCAAGTGAACGAACGGTCCGCGCACCCCTGCGCTGAAGTGCGCGGCGGCTTCGAGAGCGGTGCGGATCCGCCGGCCCGGCGGCTGGCCGGCGGTGGCGTACAGGGCGCCGAGGGCGATGTCCTGGCCGCAGCCCACCGCGGCGTACCCGTCGGCTGGTTGGGCGACCTGGAAATCACCCCAGACCTGGAAGAGGCGTCCACTGACGCCGACCAGGAAGCTGCCGCCCTCCTCGCGGCCGCGGTCGCGGGACAGCCATCCGCCCTTGTCGAGGCAGGCGCGTACGGCGTCGACGAATGTGGTGGCCATGTGCCGCTCCAGCCGGTCCGTGCCGGTCGGCGGCCGGGGGGCGTCGAGGGCGTAGCGGAGCAGCTGGCCCATGCGGAAGCTGTCGGTGAAACCCATCAGGTACGGGCCGGCCCTGAATACCTTCGCGTCGGCTCGGACGCTGGATGACCAGCCGGGACCGACGCCGGCGGAGTCCCCGCCGATGTGCACCGCGCCCTGGTGGACGAGGCCGACGATGGCGGTCACGCGAGCATCCGGCCGGTGCGGGGGTCGTACGGGACGGGCACGAGGACCCGCTCCGGCGGACGAGGGGTGAAGTGCAGATGGACTCCCACCGCCGCGGCGTTGGCGATGCTCGCGATCGGCCGACGGAGGTGGTCGATCGCGTCGAGGGCGGCCGTCACGGCGTCGGTGGGGTCGTCGGTGTCGGGCACCGTGATGCCCCGGTCGGCGAGGCCGATCCGGAGCTGTTCGATGGCGCTGCTGGCCGTGCTCACTGGATCGCCTCCCACGCCGTCCGCTCGATGGCGTCGCTGATGCTGGAGAGCAGGTCGGGTCCGGGCGGTGTGAGGTCGGCGTCGGTTACGACCGTCGCGGGGGCGGCCGGCGCCAGCCTGGTGTCTGCCTGCACCGGCTGGTGGCCACGGCCGGCCCGGTACGCGCGCAGCAGCAGCCCGCCCTGCACGACGTGGCCGTAGGCGGCCGGCTGCTCCTGGTGGAGGCGGGCCAGCTCGTCCTCACCGGGCCGGTACCACTCCCACGCTGGGGTCCGCGGGGCGCGGGCCGGCCACACCTTCGGGTAGCCGAGGCTCACCGCCATCTGCTCGCAGCTGCCGTCGCCGGCGCGACAAGCGAGCATGGACGGGGTGGTGCCCCGCGCCGCGTCGACGGTGACGGTAAAGCCGGTGCAGGTGGTGCAGTAGTAGGCGTTCAGAGCCCCGCCGAGGTGGGCGACGGTGAAGGCGTTGCGGGTATCCACCTTCGGTCCGCGGGCCAGGCGGCGGCGGAAGGCGCGGCTGTTGCTCATCGGGTCGGGACCTCCCGTGGTTCGGGGTGCTGGGTGGTTGGCCAGGCGACGGCGAGGCAGCGGCGGGTCAGCGCCACGGCCGGCGCCTCACCGGTGCTTGTCGGCCGGGCGGCCGAGGATCAGGTGGCCCTGCGGGTGGGTGAGCAGCACGCCGAGCGTCACGGACACGGCCGCGCCGAGCAGAGCCAGCCGGGACAGCCAGACGAAGCCCTGGTCGTGGAGGTAGAACGCGGCGACGACGTACACCGCGGTGGTGACGGTCGCCTGCAGGGCCACCATCCACTTGCTCATGAACCTGCGGCTGGGGAACAGGTCGACCGTGATGATCGCGAGGGACGTCAGCGCGATGCCGTGACTGACGCCGGTCGGGACGGGGGCGGTGAAGGCGGCGAGGGTGAGCGCGGCGGCGGCGAGGTTCAGGGCGAGGCTCGTGCGCTGCGTGTTGCCCCGCGGGAGGCGCAGTTTCATCAGTGCTCCACAGAGTCTGGGCGGGTAGTGGGACGGCGCGGCCGCCGTGGTGCTGCGGCCGCGCCGTGGTGGCTATCGGTTGCAGGTGGGGTCGTTCGGCACCACGGTGATCGCCGCGTACGGGCTGTCGCCGTGGTACGCGGAGTAGATCCGGTTGCCGTGGTCGCACTTCGTCGCCGCGTTGGAGAACCCGTCGGGGAAGGTGATGAGGTCGGCCGGGGTGCTGTTCTCGACCTTGGAGCGGGGGGCGTCGTTGAACGGCTCGGTGAGTTTGTTGTCGCAGCCGAACAGGGCGGTCAGTGCGAGCACGCCGGCGGCGGCCAGGGCTGCGGTGCGGTGTCGTTTGGTCAGCGTCACGGGATCCTCCAGGGGTCAGGCCGCGGCGGGCGCCGGCGGCTCGTACGGGATGGGTCGGGCGTTCGCGGGCAGGTACAGGGGGTGTCCGGGGTGGCCGGCGTTCGTGATGGCCAGCGCGGACAGCTGGACGCCGTGGTGGGCGGCGAGGTGGGCGACGTGGCGGCCGCGGTCGAGGTGCGTGGCGTGTGCGCCCCACGCGGCGATGATCGGACCGTGGCCCAACTGGTCGCCCGTGGCCGTCGCCTGGTGGGCGAAGAAGTCGTCCAGCAGCTGGTCGGTTTCCGGGCCGACCGGGTCCGGGTGCCGGCGCAGCGCGCGGGGGTCGGTGGACCGCAGGCCGAAGACGTTCAGGACGAGCAGGGCGCCGCAGTTCCAGGCGCGGGCGTATCCGAGGCAGCGGCGCACGGTCGGGTCCAGCGCGAGCGCGTCGGCGGTGCTCGGGTTGAGCATGACGAACGTCGCGGCCGGCCTGGTCTCGTTCCAGGCGCGGGTGAGCCGGTATCGGTACGGGTGGCAGTCGGCGCAGGCGGTGGTCGGCCCTTCGGGGTGCCGGCGGCACGCCTGGGCGGGCCCGAACGTCGCGGTCGCGGTCTCCCCCAACGCCGGGGTGTCGTGGTCGACGACGAGGCCGCCGGTACCGCGCCCCGGTGAGCGGTGGCCGGGTCCGGTCATCGGGCGGGTGCCGCGTCGCGCAGGTGGAAGGCGAGCCGGCCGCCGTAGTAGCGGGTGATCCGCTGGGTGGTGCGGAAGGTGACACCGGGCGCGCAGCTCTCCCAGGCGCAGATCGCGTTGCGGCTGATGCCGAAGGCGTCCCCGACGTCGAGCTGGGTGAGGTTGAGGCTGCGGCGGATCCGGGTGAGGTCGTTGATCAGGATCTCGCGGGCCAGTTCGTCCGCGGCCGCCGCGGCGGTGGGGCGCATGGTGGCGTACAGGGCGGCGAGCGGGTCGCCGTCGTCCGGGACGGCCAGGCCGGTGATCTCGATGTCGAGGCACCGGTCGTACATGCGGGCGAGGGTCTGGATGGTGCGGATCTGCCAGCTGGTGGCCTTCTCGGTGGCGTACAGGGATCGGGACTCGATGGGGTCGAAGCCGCGCTGCGCGTAGCGGGCGCTGACCTGCTCCCGGGTCAGTCCGAGGTCCTGCCGCAGTTGCCGCAGTTCGGCGCCGAGGGCGGCGCGGGCAGCGCGGTCCTCGGGGTGGTCGGCCTGGCTGTGCCAGGAGTTGGGGTCTCGCGGGCGGGAGCGGTACCGCCGCGTGGGGGTGGCGAGCATGGGGTGCCAATCGACGCTGGGGAGGTGCGGGGAAGGTAGAGCGCGCGCGGGGTTAGTGGCGCGCGCCGGTGATGTCAGCTCAGCGGCGGACGGTGAGCTGCGCGGTGACGGCGGCGTCGGCCGCCGGCGGGAGCAGCCACGGGACCGCCTGGAGGACTCGGCGCGGCAGTTCGGCGGCGAGCATCGGGCGGTGGGCGGGGAACACCGTGCCGTTGTAGCGGCGGCGCAGGTGCCGCTGGAGTGCCCGGTAGGAGGGTGCGAAGGTCCAGCAGGCGCGGCGGGCGTCGTCGGTCCCGGTCACGGCGGGCAGCTGCCCCCGGCCGTCGAACTCGCCGAGGTCGGTCGTGGCCAGCACGGTGACCATCCACGCCTCGTCGGAGGCACGGGGGTCGGGGACGTAGCGGGGCTCGGACACCCGCCAGGCGGCCATGGGCAGGCGCAGCCCGGTCTCCTCGGCCAGCTCCCGGACGGCGGCGTCGGCGGGGTTCTCCCCGGGGTCGACGTGCCCGCCGGGTAGCGCCCAGCCGTGGTCGTCGTCCCGCTCGACCATGAGGATCCACCGGTAGCCGCGGACGGTGGCGCTGACGAGGGCGTCGGCGGCCAGGGCCTCGCCCCAGTGGCCGAGCTCGTGGCGGCCGTACCGGATTCCGGTGGGCGCGAACGGGTTCACCGGGCGCCCGTCGACCACGTCGAAGGGGATCGCGGCGCGGTTCCGCCGCTCGGCCCAGTCGATGCGGGTCGGATCCATTTCGGGGTCGGCCCAGGCGGCTCCGGCGGCGATGCCGGCGAGCACGCTGGGATGGGTGTAGGTGAGGCCCTGGCCGATGTTGGATGTGCCCATGACGGGCTCCTTCCTCCTGGCGGGTCGCTCACCCGCACACACGCATTCTAGTTGATGCGTTCGACCCGGGCAACGGCCTGGGCGTGGCGAAGCCCCGCAGAACGCCAATACCTGCGGGGCTTCGACAGACGAGGCTACGCCTCGGGGTCGACCTTCGACGGACGACCGGGCCTGCGGGTCCAGGTGCGGTTGAACGCGTCGATGTCCTCGGCCCGCCAGATCCGGCCGCCGGCGAGCGGCAGTACCGGCTTCGGGAAGTCGGGCCGCTCCTCCAACTGCCGTACCCGGGCGGTCGAGACCCCGAGCCGGGCGGCAACCTCGGCGGCGCCGAGGAAGTCCATCTCCCGGGCGCGGGCGGCGGTGGACTCGACGAGCAGCCGGTCAGGCCCGTTGAGCATGTGCACGGCGGGCAGCAGCGTGACCCAGCCGAGCGCCTCACGGACGGCGTCGGTGTAGGTCTTGGCGTCGAGGATGCTGCGCAGTCGCAGCACCTGGGCGTGCTCGTTGTAGTGCGCGATGTTCGCGCTTCCGGCGGCCTCTTCCAGTTGGTCCCGCGTGAGCGGACCAGTGAACTCGGCCTCTGCGTACCAGTCCACGGTTGTGTTCCCCTTTCCCTGCGTTCGGGGAGGTGAGGGCGCTTGGAGATCGGAGGCTGGCCGGGACCGGCGCGTGGCCGGTCCCGGCGACCTCGGCTAGTCCTTGAAGGACCAGTCGAGGCCCGCGCTGATCAGGACCCGCAGGATCTCCAGCACGTGGGCAGGTTCCTTCGCGGCAACGAGCCAGTTGTCGTTGCCCTTGCGGAAGTGCCACATGCTGGTGCGGGTCTGCCGGACGAGGAAGCCTTGGCGCTCAGCTTCCTCGGCGATCAGCCGCATAGCCTCTCCGATTTCCATCCTCACCTCCTCTCTGTCCCCTTGATCATATCAAAAACCCTTACGCACACGCAAGGGTTTTGATCTGGGGCGGGATGGCATAAGGCCCCCCACCGCCAAGCGGTGAAGGGCCGTCGCCGACGAACCCGTCAGTCGGGAAGCCGGTCCCCGATCCACAGCCGGTCGCCGATGTCGTTCAGCTCCACCGGGAACCGGCCCACCACCCCGGCCAACACACCGGCGCCGAACTCACGGTCGACGACCGCCCTGACCGGGCACTCACGGAGCACCTCGCAGTCGGCGGTGTGGCGCAACACCCGACTGCCGTCGGCGCGCAGCTCCAGGACGTGCCCCTCCTCGTCCTCGTCGGGCGTGGCCTCGCCTACTTGGGCGGCGAGCCGGTCCCGGTCAGCGACCAGCTGGTCGATGTACGCCTCAAGGTGAGTCGTGCCGTCGTCCTCCAGGCCCAGCGCGGCGAGCAGCTTCTCTCGCAGCCGCGCGTTCGCGTCGATCGCCATGGTCCGGGTCGCCGCGGCCCGAGCCTCGGCCTCGTTCCGCGCCCGATCCGCCTGCAGCCGCAACTCGTGCGGGGACAGGCCCGTCGGCCGGACGAAGATCGCCTTGCAGTGGGTGCCGTCGCCGAACGCCAGGTCCGTCTCGACGTAGTTCTCGCCGGCGTGCTCGTCGAGGAGGTCCCGCAGTGCGGCGCCCATCGCCTCGATGAGCCGAGGCCCTCGCTTGATGACCACCTCGAAGTGTCCGGCCCCGCCGGGGCCCATCCGCACCAGGTGCGGCACCTCGTCCTGCAGTTCGGCGACCTGCGCGCGTAGCTTCCGCAGTTCCTCGGGCTGGTCGACGTCGGCCTTGACGCAGGCGGGGCAGGCCACCCACGCTGCGACGACCGCGGGGAGCATCGGCGCGGACACCGGGTTGCCGCAGTTGGAGCAGCGCAGCGGCCTCAGCTCGGCGTCCGCGTACAGCAGCTGCCCCAGGGCAGCCGTGACCCCGACGAGCAGGAGGTGGTTGTCGGCGATGCCAGGCGTGTACCCGCCGGCCTTGACCGCCGCCCGGGCGGCCTCGAAGGCGGGGTCGACGAGCTCCTGCGGCACGGGCGGGATGATGTGGTTGGTCTGCTCAGGCACGGGAGGTCTCCTTGGTGTTCCGCCGGCGGAGCATGGAGCGCCGGTCTCCGGGCGCGGCGGCACGGACCGCGGCGGCCCGCTCGGGTGGCACCCACCGCATGGCGCCCGACCGGACGCCGTAGTCGTCGAGGCTGCCGTCGAGGGTGAGCGCCGTCGAGGACCCCGCAGTCGACGCCGGGGTGGGGGCGGCCTTCGGGTGGCACGTCGGGCAGTCGGAAGCGAGCAGCCGGCCGCCGGCGATCGCGGCCTCGATCTCCGCGTCGGTGGCGTCGCCGAGGTGGGTGCCGCAGTCGTGGCAGTACCGCTGCACGGTGATCCGGGTGCTTTCGGTGCCGTCCGCGTTGCGGATGCGCTGGGGTGGCGTGTGCGGCCGACCGGCCGCGGTGATCGTGACGTCGATTGCGGGCTGTTCGGCGAGGCGTTCAGGCGCCATCGGGGCCTCCGGGTAGGTCAAGTAGGGGCATCTGGGCGGGGTACACGGCTGGCGCGGCCGTGGCCGGGCCGGCGTTGTCGGGTCGGGCGCACCGGTCGCACATGGCGGTCCGGGCGCCGTCCGGTGTGGTGGGGCTGAGCCGCCAGCCGGCGGCCCGGGCCTGTTCCTCGATGTGGGCCGGGCCGGCTCGGTGGAGGGTGCGGCCGCAGGTCGGGCCGGTTGGCCGGTCGTGGCCGTCGCGGGCCCGGCCGGCACACACCAGGACGTCGGTCATGCGGTGGGCGGGAGGCCGAACAGGTCGACCTGCCCGGCGCACTGGTTGAGGGGGTGGTCGGCGGGGAGTTCCTGCGTGGGGTCGGCGCCCTGCACCAGGGGGACGACGTGGTTGGCGGAGGCGGGGCCCCACTGGAAGAGCGCGTGGTACTCCTCGGCGGTGCCGCCGTGCTCGCCGGCGGCGTCCTCGCGGACCCGCTGCCACAGCCACCAGCCGAGGTACGCGCAGATCGCGGTGTCGTCGAGGTCGCACTCGCCGCTGATGTCGTTGAAGTAGCCGAGTATCCCCAGGTTGCCGTTGTTGGCCTTCCAGCTGGTGGCGTACCACTCGGGCCAGCGGTCCCGGTAGTCGTGCAGGTGCAGTCGCAGGTAGGTGGGCACGTCGAGGAACGTGAACGGTGTCTTGCCGTCGTTGCCGAGGTGGACGAGGTATCCGTCGCTGAGCATGGGGAGGTGCCGGTTGAAGACGCCCGGCCGGTCCGAGTCGCGCGGGCGTCGGCGCTCGACGATGAGGTACAGCTGTCCGTCGGCGAGCGGATCCTCCTCGTCCTCGTCGTCGGCCGCGGCGGCCGGCTCGGTTTCGGCCTCCGCCTGCGCGGTCTGGAGTTTCGCGGACTGCTCGGCGAGGTACTCGGCGACGGCCGGGTGCTCGGCGGGCCAGTCGACGAGGTCGTAGTGGCGGCCGAGGTAGCAGCCGTAGTGCAGGCTCCACCCGGACGTCGTCAAGGCCATGGCGGTCTCACGGTCGACCTCGGCGATGACCGCCTCGTTGCGCGGCGCGTCGGCCTCCTCACGCGGCTGGCGTTTGGCCCGCCATACCTGCCCAACCGCGACCAGGACGATCGGGTCACCGTTGTCGTACGCCGCGGTGGCGTACCGCAGCGCCGCGTCGGGGGCGAGGCCCTGCTCGAGGATGAGCCGGTCGGCGGCCGCCCGGATCAGGTGCTCACGCCGGTCCGGGCCGATGATCGGGTTCGCGAGGGTCATGTTGACGCCCACCGAAGGGCTCCTTCCAGGGGCAGTTGCAGAACGGGTGAGGTGCCGGCCGGCGCCGCCGTGGCGTGGGTTGGGCGGCGCCGGCCGGGATGGGTCAGGGCTTCTTGCCGCCGTCGCGGGCGCGCTTCTCGACGTCGGAAAGCTCGTAGCCCTCCGACTCGATGAAGCGGAGGTACTCGGACGGGCCCGGGTCGCTGCGGCGCCACGCGTCGCGGGGAAGGTTCTCCTCGTACGCGGCGAGGATCATCACCAGGGTCAGCATCTGCGCCCGGCCCTCGCTGGTGCACAGGTCGACCAGGAGCTGGCCGCGGTGGTGGTCGGAGCGGAAGCTCTCGTGCTCGACGCCGACGAGGTCGCGGGCGAACTTGTGGCTGCCCTCCATGGCGGTGCGGATCTGGTGGTCGCAGGAGGCGATCGCCTTGGCGATGAACGCCGCGGCGGTCTTCGGTGGGGTCTTGCGGGTGGCGAACTCCTTGAGCCACGCCTGGCGGACCTTGAGGGCGCTGTCCCACGCCTTGTTGGACTGGATGACGTCACGCCGCTCGGCGCGGGCCTGCTCGGCCTCCTCCGGGTCCATGTCGGCGAGCTTCGGCCGCTCGCCCAGGCCTGCCCCGTTCACATACGCGTGGGTGTGCTCGTAGCGCGGGTAGTTGGTGCAGGCGTACCCGACAACCCACTCGTAGCCGCCCTTGCCGTCCTTGACCACGTAGTCCTGATGCACGAACGCGGCGTGGCCCTTGCACTTCTTGTGGGTGGCCTCGGTCGCCTTCCGCGCGCCGATCTTCAGGTTCTTCAGCGACGCGACCTGGGGGTGCATGGTTCCCGGCCGGTCGATGACCTTGAGGCCCTTGCCGGTCAGCTCGGCGATCAGCGCATCCTGCTGCCGCTTCGACTCTCGCTCGTCGCGCAGCTGCTGTAGTTCGTGCTGGAACCTGCCGTTCTCGGCGGCCATCACCAGGACCTTCACGGCCTCGTCGTCGCCGTCGAACTCAGCGATGGCGGCGGCCTGGGTCAGGTCCAAGAACTCCCACTTCTGGGTCGCGGCCTGGGCCACCTCGCTGCCTGCCACGGCCAGCGCGGCGTCGACGACTCCCTTCGGCCGGGCAGTTCGCTTCGCGATCGCGCCGGCGGGCACGCCGAGCGCGGCCAGCTGATGGAAGGCCTTCGCGTCCTCGTGGGTCGTCAGGGCGGCACGGTGGTGGTTCTCCGCGAGCTGGTCGACCAGCCGGTCCGCTTCGTCTTGCTCGGTGGTGATGACGACGGGCACGGTGGGCCGGCCGGTCTGCACGGCGGCGAGGGTGCGGCGCTGTCCGTAGAGGACGACGATCTGGCCGTGGTCGTCGCGGTAGCCCACGATCGGGACCTTCACCCCGCGCTGGCGGACGCTGTCGATGAAGTCCTTGTCGAGGCGGGCGTCGAGGCGCACGTTCGCGCCGACGATCAGCGTCGCGGGGTCGACCTGGACGAGGGTCATGGTTTCGGTGGTGGCAGTGGGAGTTTCGGCGGTCGCAGACACGGCGGTCCTTCCAGCTCGGTTGCGGGTTGCGCGGGGTGGGCGATCAGGCGGGCCAGTAGCGGCGGGCCTCGTCGGCGATGCGGGGTGCTTCGGCCGTGACGTGGTTGGTCAGCCGCTTGGTGTTCTGGGTCGCGGCGTACTCGCTGGCCATGGCCTGGATGCGGTGGGCCGGCACTCGCTCCCGCAGCGGCCGGGCGGCCTGGCGGCGGATGCAGTCGGCGACCGGCACCGTGAGGAAGTCGTCGACGACCACCAGGCGGGCGCCGCACCGTTGGGCGAGTTCCTCCCAGAGGGCCATGCTCTCGTCGCGGAGGTTGGTGTCGTCGGTGACGACGGTGATCCCGGCGCGCAGGAGCGCGGCCACCGCGGCGTGCTGGGCGATGGTCACCTCCCGCTCGTGTTCGGGGGTGTAGTCGCGCACGCCGTGCATCTGGTCGCGAAGGTCGTCGCGGTTGAGGCGGGTGCGGCCGGTGGCCCGCGCCCAGGTGGTCTTCCCGGATCCGGGCAGGCCCACGGTCACGTACAGGACCGGCGCCGAGCTGGCCGTGAGTCCGCCGAGCGCGGCCCGCCAGGCGTCGGCGTCCGGGTGGTTCGGGTTGAAGTACAGGTCCTCGGCCAGGTCGCCGCAGACCTCCAGGTCGTAGTCGCGGTCGCTCACAGCTGGGCGCTCCCCTCGATGGCGACGGTCGCGCTGAGGACCGGGTGGGGCTGAAACGAGACGTCGGCGTGGAGGATCCGGCTGCGGGAGGCGACCTCCACCAGCCGGAGCGTCTCGGCCAGGTCGCCCAGGTTGGCGACCAGGCGGGTGGTCGGCTGGTCGCAGAGCAGGTCGGCGGTCACGTGGCGGATCGCGGCCGCGGTGGTCCAGTAGAAGGCCTCCGCGAGTTGCGCCGTGTCGAACGGCTCCATGCGGTGGGCGACGGTCGCGGCCCAGGCGGGGATCCGCGGGTCGCGCCGGTCGCGGATCGTGTGGTCCGGCAGCGGCATGCCCTTGGCCGGCAGGCCGGCGGCGGCCCGGGCGGCGGCGCCGTCGACCTTGGCGAGGGTGATGGGCCCGGCGTTGGTGAGCGCCCGGGTCCGCCGAGTGTGGTCGGCGGCCGTCCACGCGACGGCCAGTAGCACCAGGGCTTCCGTCCAGTCCTGCGGTCGGCTGGTCTTCGCGGTGGCTCCCGGGCCGGCCGGGGTGCTTCGTGTTGCGGTCGACGGGCCCGGCGCGGTGAGCGCACGGATCTCGTCGGCGAAGTCGCACATGGCGATGCCGTCGGATGGGGCATCGGAGTTTCTCCCGCGTAGGTCCAGCCGGTTGGCCAGGTCGCGCAGCGCGGTGTGGAGTTGCCGCCGGTCGGAGGTGAGCCGGTCGACCTCGTCGGAGGCCTCGTCGTGCATCCGGTGGGCGCGGTCGGCGTCGGCGCGCGCGTTGGCCAGGATCGAGTCGCGGACCTGGCGTGCCCGGTCGACGTCGGCGGCGGGCGGAGCGAACCTGGCGCCGCTGGCGAGGGCGTCCAGCACGGCCTTGGCGATCTGCTTGGGGGTGGTGCCGGGTGCACTCCAGATGGCCGCGAGGGCCATCTCGGCGGTGCGGACGTCGCCTTCGGTGTATGGCGTACTCACTGGTGCGGTCCCTTCGCGGGGTTGGCGTCGATCAGGGTGCGGATGGCGCGGATGGAGGGCCCGTCGTGCGGGGCCGCGTGGCCGGGGACGCGTGCGAGGACCCGCCCGAACAGGCGGTAGCTGCCGGTGCCCCGCGTGTGCCAGGTGACCTCGTACGCCCAGATGGCGCAGCAGTGGCAGGGCCCCGAGCGGTTGTGGACGGCTGGCGGGTTGGGGTGGGCGACCTGGACCTTGAGGTACGGGTGGCCGCTGGTGTCGTGGTGGGTGACGGCCAGGAGCCGCCAGCCGGCTGCCCGTGCGGTGTCGAGCAGCTGCGCGGCCGCGCGGGGCATCTCGGGGCAGGTGTGGCGGTCGTGGCGGTCGCGGGGGTCGCCCGGGGGGATGTCGAGGACCACGGTCGGGCGGTCGTCGACGTCGCCGTCGAGGACCACGCTGTTCGGCCCCGACGTGCCGGGGTGCGGGTCGATCCGGACCGGGTGGCCGTCGGGGGTGACCGCGTAGGCGAACTCCTGGCCGCAGCCGGTGCACCGGGCCCGGTTCGCGCGCCGGTTGGCGATCCGGGTCGCCCACTCCTTCGCGAGCTGGTGGGCGGTGGGGCCGCCGGGCAGCTCGACCAGGCCGAGGCTGGGCAGTTTGTCGCGCAGAAAGTCCGGCATGGCAGCGGCGTTGGGGGTGACCGCGGTGAGGTCGCCGGCGGTGACGGCGTCGAGGTCGGTGTGCCGCCACCACTGCGGTGCCAGCCGGTCGAGACCGGTGGCACCGCTGGCGACGGCCTCGTGGGCGGTGCGCTGGTCAGGCACGGACGCCGCCCTCGTGCAGGATGTAGCGGACGAACTCGGCGTTGAACAGGGCGTGGGGGCTGCGCTGGCGGCGGATGCGGCGGATCGCCTCGTGCGGGGTGAAGCCCAGGCGGGTCAGGGTGAACGCGACCACGAGGCCGGAGCGGTTGAGGCCGGCCTGGCAGCGGACGAGGACCTTGCGGCCGTCGCGTACGTCGTCGGCGACGCGGTCGGCGATGCTGCGGACCGTGTCCAGCTCGTTGTCGTCAAGGTCGCCGTCGATGATGCGCAGGACGGTGTGGGGGATGCCGGCGTCGGGGCCGTGGCCGTCGCGCTGGTAGAGGCTGACGACGGAGTCGAATTCGCCGGCCACGATGGCGGGGGTTGGGTCGTACAGGTCGCCGTAGTCGTGGCCGCCCATCCACAGGTTCGGGATGATCTCGTGCCACGGCTGGTTTGGGTACGTGGGCTGGAGCATGGTCGGTACACCTCCCGAGGCGGGTCGCTCACCCGCACACATGAAGTTTATCAGGCTGGTGGTGTGGACGCCACCCCGCGAGCGGGGCGCTCGCGGGGCGCGGCAGCCGTCGATCGGCGCTGCCGCGCCCCGCCCGGTCAGTCGGCGTCGGGGATGCGCCGCCGTACGGCGACCTCGGCCGCCCGGTGGCAGGTGAACTCCCGGCCGTCGGCGGTCTCGATCTGCACGTACTCGCCGCGCGGATGGACCTCGGACACCAGGTCGAAGACCGCGACCCCCAACTCCTCCACCAGCTCCGCCGTGCCGACGAACGAGCAGATCCATGCTTCCTGGTCGAGGATCAGCACGTCGCCGTCGTTCAGGTCGGCAGCCGGCGGCGCGGTGATCTCCGTGGAGATGTCGCTGCCGAGGTCGTTGTTGGTCATTCTCATCCTCCAAACCGCCGGGTCGCTCACCCGCACACATATATTTTAGCAGGGTGGGGAGGGTGCGGCAAACCGTAACCGCACCCCCGCCCACCCCGCCGCGCACCGGCTACTCGCCCTCGTCCGTCGCGTCGACCAGCCCGCCGGCGGCCGCCCGGACCAGCCACGCCCACGCCACCGGCGCGTCGACCGGCTCCCCCTCCTCGTTCTCCCGCATCCACCCGCCGCCGCGCAGACGCACGTACAGCGCCTTGGTGGCCACGTCCCGCACCGCGATCACGTCCCGCCCCGGCTCGCCCGGCACCACCCACGACCGCGGCGCGGCCGCCGGCGCCGGCTCCTCAACGCGCGCCCGCAGCTGCGCGGCGACCGACCCGGCGCCGTCGCGCCACCCGCACTCCCGCTGCCCACCGCTCGGGCAGGCGCAGCGGCCCGGCTGCTGGTTGGCCACCCGGTCGGCCAGGCGGGCCGCGTCGCGCAGCACCACGGCACGGATTTCGACCAGGCGCTGCGGGGTGAGGATGGCGCCGGCGTCGTCGAGCGCCCGGTAGACCTGCGGCACGTAGTCGCCCGGCTCGGCGACGCGCAGGGCGTCGGCGATGACATCCCGTAGCCGGGCTGCCGCGATGGTGCGGGACAGGGCGCGGGTGCCGGCGTGGATCTCGGCCAGTGCCGCCCTGACGTCCGCCGGCCGACTGGCCAGGTCAGTCTGGTTGGCCCAGGCGAGAACCCTGATGAGCGGGCTACCGGGGACGCTGACGCGGCCCTCTGGTGGCAGCACAACCTGTTGGTCGACGACGGTCATCGCGATTCCTCGGATCCGGGGGTAGCGGGCGTTGGTCGGTTCTGGTCGGGGGTCCAGCCGTCAGGCGGAACCCAGTGGGCGTCCATGCGGTAGGGGTGGTTGCGCCGCGGCTGCGGGTGGTAGTGGCATGTGGACCGGCAGCCGTCCGGGCCGAACGCGCAACCGTGGTCGCTGAACAGCGCGTACGCGGTCATCTCGATGGCGCCGCAGTGGCAGCACCGCCAGGCGGGCACGAGGTCGCCGGCCTGCGGGGTCGGCTCCCCTGGACGTGGGCCGGTGGCCCACGTCCAAGGGGTGCGGTACTGGCCGATCTGGTGCGCGGCGTGCCATGCCTCAGCGCGGGCCTGCTCACCCCAGAGGTCCAGTGCCAGCTGCGGGCTGTCGAGCATCAAGCGGTTGCCTCGTCGGTGAGTTCGGCGACGAGCAGCTCGACGGCGAGGCGGCGCAGCTCCGCCAGGGCGTCGTTGGCGTTAGGGCACACCGTGCCGCTGGCGCCGATCTCCACGACCCACCGGCCACGTCCGGTGATGTTGCGGCGGTTCGCCTCTCCGATGGGCGTGGGGTCGTCGTCGGGGCCGGTCTCGGCCACGATGTGGGTGCCGTAGTTGCGGATCCGCAGCTGCTTGTGGGCCCGGCCGAGCGGGGTGACCTGCCAGTAGTCGCCGGCCCGGGTCGGATTGCGCTCCACCCACTCGGCGGCGTGCATCTCGTTGATCTGGGCGGTGACTTTCCGGTCCCCGGAGACGTAGTGGTCACCGATCGCGTCGGTGAAGACACGGCCCTCGTCGACCTCGTCGAGGAGGCCCGCGCGGGTGGGGGTCATGGCCAACTGGTTCACAGGGCACCTGCCAGGGGGGTCGGGACGGTGTCGGGGCCGGGCTCGCCTGCTCCGGCGAGCGCACCAGCGGCCCCGTCGCGGTCAACACCAGCGGCGTACGGGTCGGCGGCGATGCGCCGGACGGTGTCCCAGTCGGCCCGAAGGATCGCCGCGTAGAGGGCCTGCGCGGTCTCGGCGGCGTAGTGGTCCGGACCGCCGGCGGCGAGCACGTGCGGCGGGTAGGTTTCCTCCGCCTCGGCGCGCGCGGCCGCGATCGCCGGCGGCACGGCGGGCAGCCGCAGGTCGGCGACCGATTCGCCCCGGCCGAACAGGCCCTCGGCGTACGCCACCGCGAGCTTGCTGGACAGCGTCGACCAGGCGGCTTCCGTGAGGTCCACCGCCGGGATGACCATGCAATCGCTGTCGTAGAGCGCGGCCAGGCGGACGTGCCCGCCGGCGACGCTGACGACGACCACAGCGGCAGCGGGGTAGGCGGCTCGGATCGCGGCGGCGAGGTCCCTGACGGCGGGGTGGTGGGCGTTCGCGGTGCTGCGGTGAGCGAGGGCCTGCTGTTGCGCGGTGACGCCCGTGACGTCGGCGACGCTGCTGTCGCCGCAGCTGCACCGCCAGCCGCTGCTACCGGCGGGCAGCCGGTACACCTCGGTCTGGTGCAGGGGCGCTACCGGCATGGTCTGGCCCAGCTCGTTGGCGATGATGTGCTGGAGCCAGGCGGGGACCGGTTCGCCCTGGAAGTCGATCGGGGTCCGGGTGCGGATGGCGCGGACCAGCGCGCGGATCGCGTGGTCGACCGCCGAGTCGGGTGCCTGCATCAGGCAGGCGGTGCAGAGGTCGCCGGTCATCGGGTCGAGCCCGGCGGCGATCTGCTCGGCGTCGGTGACCCACTGGCAGCCGCCGAGGCAGGCAGCGTCCTCGGTGCAGCCGCAGAGGCGACACCGGGCGGCGTCCGGGTCCACGTCGACGACCTGGCCGCTGGCGCGCAGCAGCCGTTCGAGGGCGGCGGCGGTCTCCAACCGCAGCGAGCCCCGGTCGATGGCCAGGCCCTCGGTGTTGAGTCGGTCGCCGAACTCGTCGGCTCGGGATGGGTTGTGGAACGGCCCGGCGGCGGCATGGTCGCCGTTGGGCAGGGTGAAGATGCGGACGAGCTTGTCCAATGTCGTGTCCTTCCGTTGCCGGTCGCTCACCAGCTGCCACCGATTCTACCAGAATGCGCAAGTACTTGCGCACCTGCGCTGTGGTCACACTCCGTCGACCAAAACCCGGAAAACCGGCTCCAGGCCCGGGGATCCGCGACACCCGCGATCACTGGCCGTCACCCTCGTTGACGATCTCGGCGTCCTGGACGTCGTCCTCATCCCGGCCAGCCGCCAGAGCCGCCGCCACCCGACCCGCCAACGCCTGCACCCGCTGCGCCGTCGCCAGCTCGATCGGGCCGCCCTCCGGCCCAGACACCTCCATCGCCGACCGCTTCGCGTAGTCAGCCGGCCAGATCCGCGACAGCAGATCCAGGCCCAACCGACCGTCCGGCGGCGCGAACTGCTCCTCGTTCTCCGGCTCCCCATCACGGCCGTACCTGGTCACCCGCTTCGTGACGAACCCACCCTTGATCGACTCCATGATCGAGTTGAGGACGTCGACCTGAAGCTCCGCGCGCGCGCGTTCGATCTGCTCCGCAAATTCCAGGAACTCCGGACGGGGAGACTCCTCGCGTGCCTCTGCCATCCACTGGTGGAAGGTGCTCTCGCCGATGCCGGCGTAGAGGGCTGCGTTGCGTACGGTGGCGCCGGCCTTGATGGCGGCGAGGAGTCGCTCGATGGTCTCCTCGGTCAGCTTGGAGGGCCGTCCGGGTGGGCGAGTGTTCTTCCGCGCGCCGCTGCTGGTGGTCATGGTCGCCGATGGTCGCTTTCTGGACTGGTCAGCGTCCTGCGCGACCGAGCTGGTAGAGGTGGGCGGCGAGGTCTCGACGTGCCCGGCCGGGGGTCCAGCCGTGGCCGCAGCGGGTGCCGCTGGTGCGGTGCTCGGCGAGGTAGCCGTTCAGGTACTGCCGGGCCTCACGCCAGCGGCGGCCGCGGATCCGGTCGACCTGGCGGCCGAGGGCGCTGCGGAGTCGTCGCCAGGCGCGCGGATCGCCGACGGCGAGGGCGTGGCGGAGCTGCCGAACGTCGCGGAACAGGCCGACCGGGTACACGTCGACCTGGTCCTCGATCGCCTCGCTGAGCCGGTCCAGGGCGCGCTGCGCGGCCGTGTGCAGCTCGACGAACTCGGCGGGGGTGATGGTGGCCGGCGGGGTGAGGTAGGCGGTGCAGGCGTCGACGGCGGCGCGGGCGCGGTGGTCGAGGTTCACTGTGGACTCCAGGGTCAGCTGGCGTTGCGGGTGCGGTGGACGGCGCGGGCGCTGAGCTGCTCGTCGAGCCACCGGCCGCGGGCGCGTTCCTGGGCGGCGGTCGGGGTCATGGAGCGCCGCCAGGGCTGGTCCGGAAGGTTCTGTCCGGCGGGCAGCGGCCGGTAGGTGGTGCGGCCGGTGCGGTCCCACACGTAGTTCCGGGAGCGGTGCACGCCGGTGTGGCCGGCGCGCAGGGCGCACCGCCAGTGGGCGTATCCGCCTCCCTGACCCGGGATGGGATGCCAGGGGGCGTGGTTGCAGTAGCCGGCGGCGCGAGCGCGGAGGTCGGCCCACCGGTTGTAGGTGCGGTGCCGCCAGATGTGCATGCGGGACCGGAGCCGAATCACGGCCATGACGGTGTCCTTCCGGAGCGGTGGGAGGAGGTGAGGCCTGCGGCTGCCTGGGCTACGCGGCCGCGGGGACCGGTTGCGCGGCGGCCGCCGGCGGGAGCGGCGAGGCTGCGGCGCGGGCGTCGGCGTCGTGCTCGGCTTCGATCACTGGGTCGCAGAGCAGGGCGTGGACCACGTCGTCGTAGATGAGCGCGGAGACCAGCGGGCCAGCGGGCAGTGGCGCGGCGGTGTTGAGGGGATCCGGGGCGCGGCCGAGGACCTGCGTGGGGCCGTCGACGGCGCGTGGGGTGCGGTCGAGGATCCGGGTGGGGCCGTCGAGAACCTGGGGGGAGGTCGTCATGGCCGGGACCATGCACCGGGCCGGGGGTTAGTGTCGCGGCGGCTGAAACGGGCCGACGCCCAGCACCTTGGGCAGGTGCTGGGCGTCGGGTGGTGGCGGGATCACTCCCCCTGGGCGTCCTAGGAAGACTGGGGCGTGGAGGTGATCGCGGTGACCGAAGCCGGCGCGTAGATCTGCTCGCCCGCGGCGATCCACGGCACGGTGAGCAGGGTGTACTCGGCGTCGGTGAGGAGGTCGTCGACGAGGACCGCCAAGGCGACGGCGTAGGCGCCCTCGCAGGTCTCGTGCAGCTCCTCAAGGAGGCCCCACGTGAGGCCGGGGCGCTTGTAGTCGTGGGGGTTGACGCGGCCGGACCGTACGGCGGCCTGGTAGGCCGTCTCCCGGGCGTCTGCCATTACGTCGGTCGTGCTCCGCTCGACGAGGGCGTTCAGCGCGGCGCGCTGGTGCTCGGGCATCTCGCGGACTCGCTCGATGATCCGGTGGAAGTCGCGTAGCTGCTGTGGGGTGGCCGGGTTGCTGAGGCTGAAGGCCGGCGTGCGGCGCTTGAGCAGGGTCAGGGCGGCCGCGCCCGCGAGGACCACCAGGCCGAGCGCGACGGCGAACGCCGCGTAGATCAGCGCGGTCCGGTAGAAGGTCGTGTCGGTCCGGCTGCCGATGGCGACGGCGGCCATGATGGCGCCGATGCTGACGGCCTCGAAGCCGCTGCGCCAGCTGGTCGTGGTGTAAAGCCAGCGTTTCAGCGGGCTGGTGAGTGGGGTGGGTTGGGGGTTGGCGAGTGACATTGGTCTGGGTCTCCCTCCTGATCGCCACCGGTGCGGCCGGATCCTCGTGGTGACGGTGCCGGCCGCACGGCGAGGCGATCAGGCCGCGGAGGCCAGGCCGCCGAGCACGCGGGCGGAGAAGGGGGGCTGATGGCGGGGGCGCTGGTTGGCCGGGTAGCTGGTGTAGGCGACCGCGTCGGGGCGGCCGAGGGCGTCGGTGGTGACGACGTCGCGCATCCAGACCTTGACGTAGTGGCCGTCGGGGGCGCCGACGGCGAGCTGGTCGGCCAGGAGGCGGGGGTCGTCGAGCAGGGTCTCGCAGGTCTCCAGCTGGCCGAGCGGGCCGGGGCCGATGCGGCCGGGGCGGTCGGTGGCGGGCTGGAAGGCGTACGTGGCCGTGAACATGGGTGACACTCCTCTTCCGTCTGGCGGGTCGCTCACCCGCACACATAGACAGTAGGGCCCCGGGGCGTGGTGACGCAACCCCGGGGCCGTGATTACTGTGCGAGATTTCGTTTCACCCGACGGACCATGCTCTCGATGACCTCCTCGACGGTGACGTTTCGCTTCGCGGCGAGGGCCTCGGCGAGCTGCAGGGCGAGCCGGACATGCCGGTCGCGGTTGTCCGGAAGGACCTGGGGGTTTGCCGCCCACCACAGGTGGTCAACGTAGGCGGCCTCAGCGACCCGGACGGTCGGGATGAGCTGGTGGTCTACGCGCAGTTCGGATCCGTCCGGTCCGCCGATCAGCTTCGGGTCGGTGAGGCGGGCGACGCGCATCCGCTCGGCGGCGTGCGCGGCGTGGGTGTGCTTGCGCATCAGGCCGGAGCGGCGGTTGACCGGGACGTGGGTGGCTGTGCAGTCGGGGCAGCGGCCGTAGGGGCTGGCGACCCAGCGGACGTCGACCGGTGTGCGGGAGAGGCACTTTCCGGCGGCGTCGGCCTGGGCTTGGGCGCGGCGGCCGGGTCCGTTGAAGGCCGGAAGGGTCGGCGCACCAGGCACACATATGGTGCAAATCCTCCATCCCTCTTCGGTGACCGCCGCGGCGTGGTCTGCGCCGGACAGCGTGAAGTGCCATCCCCACAGGGTGGTTGGGTAGCAGCTGGAGCAGGCCCTACTGGTGTGAACGTGGCCGCCCGCCACGGCGTACCACCGCTGCCACCGGTGGGCCTCGTAGATCGCCTCCAGAGGAGCCATCCGGGCGAGTTGGGCGTTCAACTGCTCGGCGAATCGGGGGTGGTCGTCGACCAGGCGCTCGTCGTCGAGGGCCGCGCGGATGCCGCCGGCGGTGAAGTCGGCGTAGTACAGCTCGGTGTCCACCGTGGCCGGGGTGAGTACCAACGCGCGGCCGCTGGCGTGCGTCGGGCAGACCGGGCCGCGCACCTTCCCCTCCGCCGGGTAGTCGAGCTGGCGGGCTTGCTCCGCGCACTGGCCGCAGACTGCGGTCAAGATCGCGTCAGGCGTGGTGATCTTCTGCATGTGGCCTCTTCCGGGCAGAACGGGGCCCGCCCTGGCCATTGACCAGGGCGGGTGAGGATCTTGGGGTGAGGGGCTGCCACTCCCCTGGGCTACTGCGGCAGCGCGACCTGCTCGGCCTGGCCGACCCAGTGCTTCACGTGGGTGGCCGCTTCTTCGCGGGTGAACTGCTCGTTGCCCGCGCCACCGCCCTCCCCGCAGGTGCAGGACCAGGCCCAGCCAGCGTTGAACCTGTGGTCGACGTACTTGACCTTGATCTCGTGGCCGGAGCGCCCCGGGTCGCCCTTCGGGAAGGCGCGGACCCCTTCGACGCGGGCGCGTGCGTCATCGGTGATGCTGAGCCCCTTCTCCGCGTTGTACTTGTCCGCGAAGACCTGAGCGTCGCTCTTGTCCTCGAAGACGCCGAGGATCGCGTACTCGTCGTACTCGCCCTTGCACACCATCGGAAGGCTCAGCATGGTCACTCCCCTCATCGCGGGTCGCTCACCCGCACACACATAGTTTAGGGGATGGGGGAGCGGGCCGCAACCCCGTTCGCCACCCAAACCGCGAGCGATCCGCCGTGATCGCCGAACGCGGACGTCGCCGGCGGCGTCCGACCTGGCCGTCATGACGGCTGGCAACACGTCATGACGGCCTGCCGGCCGGGCCAGGGAGCGGCGACCGCGCGGGGGACACCAGCGGGCCGCGCGGGAACCGCGCCCACGCGTGGCGCGCACGGGGACGCCCGTGGCGCCCGCGAGCGTGACGCAGGGTGAGACACACACACGTGTGTTCCACGGAGACACAGCAGGATTTCGGGGCCCAACGCGCCCAGCCGCGCGCGGGCGCGCGCGCGAGATTACACAGTGACCGTCCGTAATGGAAGCCGTCGAGGCGAGAAGAGGCCCCGCAGACAGCACTGCGCCCCCACGCACGGGCGTGGGGGCGCAGTGGGCCCGGCGGGCTGGCGCTCAGGCGGTGGCCGTAGCGGGCTCCCGGTCGACCAGGGCGACGTCCAGGTCGTCGTCGCCGGCGCCGGCGGGCGGGACCACCCGCAGCGGCGGGCGCGGCGCCGGGACCGACCGCGGCTCGGACTCGTCGTCGATCACCGCGTCATCGGCGGCGTCGACCGCCGGCGACTCTGCCCGATCGCTCGATCCGTCCTCGTCGGGGCGATCGTCAATCACGGCGCCGGGGTCGTCCTGACCGCTCGCCTCGCCGTGGACCCGGGCCCCGTCGAGCACCTTCGCGATCGCCGGAGGCAGGTCGCCGATCGGTCGACGATCGCCCGACAGGTGCTCGGCGGCGTACCGCTTGCGCCAGTCCGCGCGGATGTTACGAACGCGCGGCTCGCTCAGCTTGATCTTCGCGGCGATCGTCCCGGCGGTCGGCTCGAACCCGTTGCCCCGATCGATCGCGGCGGCGTACTCGCGGTACGCCTTCTCCCTGAGCTGCGACGATCGGTCGCCGCTCGCCTCGTCACGATCGCTCGACCCGCCGTCCGTGCCGTTCGCCGATCGGCCATCGCCGCCCCAACGCGATCGGCGATCGGTGCGGCCGCCCGATCGACGATCGGTGCGCCGATCGGTGCGGCTGTCACCACGATCGGTCTCCGGCTCCGATCGCCGATCGGTCGGGCCGTCACCACGATCGGTCTCCGGGTCCGATCGCCGATCGCTGGAATCGCCGCTCGGCGGGTCCGTCCGATCGTCGTCCGGGGTTGCGTTCGGGGCGTTCGGCGGGACCGGCTGGCCTCCGCTCGCCGGCGGTTCGGCGATCGCTCCCAGCTTCTGCTCGAGCTTCTGCTCGACGATCCGGCGGGCGAGGGAGCCGAGCCGAGGGCGCTTCTCCTCCGGCTCCGAGCCGATCGCCGATCGCGAGCGGTTGCGGTACTCGGCGAGCCGCTTGAGTCGCCCGGCGAGGAAGTGCAGGCTCAGCAGCTGCGCGATCGGGATGATGGAGGCGAAGACGCCGATCATGACGACCTGCCAGACGTGGAACTCAAGGGTTTCGCCGGGAACCAGCCGGCCCTCGTGGACCGGCAGGATGAGCGTCAGGACCCGGTAGCCGACGTTCGCCCCCAGGGTCACGATCAGCGCGCCGTAGGACACGAAGCGGGCGATCCGCCGCTGCTTCTTGGTGGCCCCGTCCATCTGCCGCAGGGCGTCCTCAAGGGAGCCGACGAGGAGGAACAGCTCGACGAGCGGCCAGACGATCCAGGCGTGCTCGGGATTCCAGCCGAACAGGATCGCCAGGCCCCGGAAGGCGAAGAAGCTCTCGAAGCCGGCGCCGGTGGAGATGGCCAGGGTGGCCAGGATCTGCGGGATGCTGAGCCAGACGACCGCCTTGAAGCTGGCGCCCGTCGGCGCGGCCGGGGTGGCCGGGGTCGTGGCGGTCATCGGGGTGGCGTCTCCTCGGTCGGGGCGGGGTCGGGGCCCGCCGTGTTCGCGTTGTTCAGCAGGTAGCGCAGGTTGCTCTCGGGCCGGCCCAGATCGCGTGCGACCTCTCGTAGCGGCAGGTCCAGCCCGTCGGGGTTGGTCAGCTTCATCAGGGCGTCACGGGCCTTGGCGCGCTCCTGGTGGTAGAGGTCCTTGAGCCGGTCGGCCTCGGTGAGGTGAGTCCTGGCGGCGGTGATGAGGTGATCGCGAGAGGTCATGTGGATCACGGTAGGTGCGGACCCCGACACCGCTGCGCAAGTGTTTGCGCGGCGGCGTGTCGCGGTTCTCTGTGGCCGGTGGCCGGGGCCCGTCTGGCCCCGGCCACCGCTCCTTCCGGTTGTCGGGTCGCTCACCCGAGCCCTTCCGATCGTCGGGTCGCTCACCCGGCTGCTCCTTCTCTCATTGGTGATGGCCGGCGATCGCCGGCAGGCGGGGTGGACTGTCCGCGCGGGCGAACAGCGCCACCCGGTGGGCGGTGGTGGCCAGCTGCTCCAGCAGGTGCTCGGCGTAGAGGGTCTGGTGCTCGGCGGGAGCGTCGGGCACCGTCGCCGAGACGGTGACCTCAAGCGCCGGCTGCCGTTGCTGGTACTGGACGAGGGTCATGACGATGCGCCCGAATTCGGGGACCTGGGCGACCATCGGTGGGCTGCGGTGCCCGCCGATGGCGCCGGTCAGGCCCGCCTCGCAGCGGAGCGCGTCGCACCACGTCGGGTGCGTCAGCTTCCGCGTCCACCGGCGCCCGGTGATGTTCACGCTGCCTCCCCGACCTGGACCTCGGCGTACTGGTGCTTGGTGGAGATGTCGCCCCAGACGCTGTGGCCCAGGTCGACGACCTCGTTGTTGTTGGCGGCGCGGCGCAGGGCGGTCGACACGGCGTTGGTGGTCGCGTCGATCGCGTGGGCGATCGCGCCGGTGGTGGCCCGGCCGTACTCGTGCTGCGCCAGGAACGCCAGCGCTCGCTCCCGCACCGATCCGTTCGGGATCCCAGCGGCGGCCGCCGACGGGGGCGTCGGGGCGCTGTCGCCGGCGTCCTGCTGGGCGGCGCGCGCGGCCGCGGCCTCGGTGGCCTTGCGGGCCCGCTCGACGCGCTCCTCCTGCCGGCGGCGGATGGTGTCCTCCAGCGCGGTGCGGCTCATGTCGTCGAGCTCGCGCAGGTTCTCGACCGCCCGTGCCGCCCACTGCCATCCGTCACGCTGGAACACGATCCGCCCGATCGTGGGTCGCATGGACCCCGGCGCTGACGACTGCACCACCGCCAGGCCCTTGGTGGTGGCTCCGCTGACCAGGGTCAGCGGGATCTCGTGCGGGGGCGGCATGTGCGAGGAGAGGATCATGTTGCCGGTCTCCTTGGAGTTGTTCCGGCAGCACACGATGTTCTGGCTCAGGTTGGTACGCAGCGCCATCGACCCGCCGAGCTTGTCGGCCGATGGGTACTGGGTGTCCAGGTTCAGGCGCATACCGAGCTTCGCCCAGGTGGCGACAGCGTTCTCGAACGACTCGGCCATCCCCGGTACCGCGAGGAACCGCTGACCCTCGGGGATGTAGATGTCGAGGATCGGCAGCTCCGGCAGCATATGGGGGTCGTAGAAGCCCATGCCGCGGACCGTGCGCCCCGCCGACGGCTCCCACTCGCGCAGCTTCATGTACCGCTGGCGGACGCCGGCGACGGCGTTGAGGCCCATCCACAGGTCGACGACATCGTCCATGTTGTCCTCGTTACCGGTGGCCTTGTACGGCGCGAGGCCGTCCTCGCCGCCCCAGGCCGGCATGGAGAGGCCGTCCTGGGAGTCGAGGATCACCGGCACGGTGAGTCCGGCGGCGACGCCCTGGACGCAGCTGACGCTCATGCCTTCGCTCTTGCCGGTGCGGTTGTCGCCGGAGTGCAGGGCGTGGGTGACGCCAGAGCGGCGCTCGTAGAGCCGCAGCCGGCCCCGCTGCCCGTCCGGGTACATGTGGAACAGGTACGTGCCGTCATCGTCGACGCCGAGCCACGTCTCGTCGAACTCGACGACCTCGCTGGTCGGGTTCCGCTTCGCGACGGTGACGTGGCCACGGTTGTTGCTGTCGTCGCGGGCGCCCTCGGCGACCACGGCGTAGGTGGGCATGCTGTACGCGGAGGCGATGTCACCGGCGGCCTGGATGAGGTGCTTGGTCTGCTGGCGGCGCAGCACGACGTCGAAGTCGAAGTCGTCGGGGCCGCGTACGGTCAGGTTTTCCATGACCGCGCCGCGCAGTGGGCCGTTCGGGCAGGCCAGCTCCTCTTCCCAGATCTGCTCCTGCTCCAGGGCGATGTCCTCGCCCTTGCCGCGGATCCGGTGGTGCCACAGCCAGATCGAGCCGAAGGCCACGGTGCCGGCCACGAGGGCAGTGCGGGAGGGCACGGTGGTGACGCCGTTGATCGCGGCGATGATCAGCCACATCGTGGCCGTCAACCACATCGACCAGGCGTACATCAGCTTCTGCGCGTCTACGCGGTCGCGGCGGGCCCAGAGGTCCCGGTGGGACATCTTCCGGACGCGCGCCCAGCTGTAGACGCCGGCCGCGCCGACCGCGCCGATGGTGGCGGCGGTCTCGGGGCCGTCGGGGGTTTCGTGCAGGATCGCGGCGACGCCGGCGAGGATCACCGCGGCGTAGATCGGTGCGAGGCCACGGCGGTGGGTGTAGGCCCGCTTGCTCGCCCACCAGGTGCCCTTGGCCGTGCCCCGGATGACGCGGGCCAGCCGGCGACGCGTGCGCCGGTTGACGGACGGCGTCTCCTCCTGCCGGTCCGGGAAGTTCCGGGAGATGACGATCGGCACTGCGGGCTCCTGTCTCAAGTCAATGGGGGTTGGGGTGCCTGCCCGGGGTCGGGGGCGGGCAGGCACCCCGGCTCGGGCGTCAGCTGCTGTAGGCGCCCTGCTTGGCCATGCCGCCCAGCTCGGCGGCGCGGGTGGCGAGGTCGTGGTGACCCTGGAAGAGGGTCACCAGCCGCCGGGCGGCGTTCATGGCCGACTCGGCGGCGGTCATGCGCTGCTGGGCGGACGTCGCCCGCAGGCGGCTGGCCTCCATGCAGGTCGCCGCGGCGTTCTTGATGTTCTGCGGGAAGTCGAGGCTGCCGACGCTCGCGGCGAACCGCTCGTCGACGGCGAACTCCTCGCGGGCCCGGGCGTAGTCCGCCGTCGCGTCCTCGAACTCGGTGGTCGACCGCTTGAGCTTCGCCTGGGCCTCAAGCAGGCCGGTTTCGGTGTTGACGACCTCGCCGCCGGTCACGGTGTGCACTGCCATCGGTTTTCCTCCACTGTGGGTCTGGGTGTTGTCGGCCACCAGGCGCAGGTTCGGCTTGGTGGGTTTTGCCTGTTCGCCAGTGAGAACCTCACGAATGGCCTTCGCGAGGGTCGCCTGGCTCCAGTGACTGCCGTGACGGCCGGTGGCGATTCCGAGAGCGGCCTTTTCCACGTCACCGGGGCCGTAGCCCTGCTTCCTGGCGTCGTGCACGGCGGACTCGGCTGCCAGCCGGAGCTCGGCGCTGGCCCACTTGTCGATCTTGGCGAACTCGTCCTCGACGGTCGGCTTCTGGGTGGGGGCGGTCGGGGTCGGCGCCGGCTTCTGTGCGGGGACGGTCGGCCGTTTGCCGGCCAGGTAGTCCTCCGGCGTGACGCCGAGGTCGATGTCCTCGGCGAGCGGCGTCTTCCGCCGCTCCCACCAGTCGATCGTTGCGTCCCGGCCGGCGTCCCAGCCGACCTTCGCGCCGGCCCAGCCGGCCCTGCCGTAGAGCGCCGCGCCGTAGAGCAGGCCGGCGGCGACCTGTCCGGCCTTGACGCCGGCGGGTGCCGGCTCGGCGTCGGGCAGGGGCTTCCGGTCCGCGCGTGCCTCCTTCCGGGCGGCGCTGGCCGCCTTGCGATTGGCGACGACCGCTTTGCCGGCCTTGGTGGTGCCGTTGACGGCTCCCACGGTCAGGCCGGTGAGCAGCACCACCGCGATGATCATTCCGACGATTTCCATTGGGTGGGGACCTCCTAGAGTCCGAGCAGCTGGACGGCGGGCCAGGCCACGACGGCGGCGACGGTCTCGAGCGCGCCCTGGCCGAGTTCGCCGACCTTGCCGGGGACCGTGGCGATGGCGTACGGCAGGAGCAGGGTGCCGGCCAGGACCTTGAGGCCGATCTCGCGCTTCTTGAAGGCGAAGCCGACCCAGAAGGCGAGGACGATCGCGGCGAGCGACCAGAGGACCGTCCCGGGGGTGGTGAGCGCCGGCCGGTCGAGCAGGTCGCCGAGAAGGCTGCCGACCTGGTCGTTGACCCAGGTGACGCCGTCATGTGCCCACCCGCCGATGGCGGTGCTTCCGACGCCGACGCTGAACGTGACCAGGCCGATCATGACGCAGCGGGGCAGAGCCTGGTTACCGAAGATCCAGATGCAGGCTGCGGCGATGCCGACGACGAGGCCGGCGCTGATGGTGACGCCCTCTTCCATTTCTGTGTGCCCTCCTCTCAGGGCTTGCGGGGGCCGGCCGACGCCGGCGGAGTGTTCTGCGGGTTGCTGGCGCGCACCTGATCGGTGATGCTCCGCAACGAGTCGTTGATGGTGCGGAGCCACTGCTGCTGCACTCCCTTGGGCAGCTCCGCGACCTCGGCGCGCAGGAGGTCGTAGTTGACCTGGACCGTGGCGGCGAGGTCGCCGCGCGCCTTGGCCCGCTTCTCCGACCAGAAGACCCGGCGCCGTCGAGCGCGCTCCTCTTGGCGCTGGCTCATCGGGTCACCTTGGTCTGGCCGCCGGGGGTGACGGTGCAGCGGGCGTGGATGCGGCCGCCGCCGAGGGTGTGGATGTCGATGCGCCACCGGGACAGGTCGGTGCGGAGGTTGCCGTTGCTCGCCTCGACCATCTCCTCCAGGACCGCCCGCAGCGCTGCGGCGTCTCGGGGGTCGAGGTTCCGGTCCTCCTGGTGCCGGCGGGTGCCGTACCAGAAGAGCCGGACCGTGTATCGACGAGCGTTCACCCTCCACCTTCCACAGTGCATAGGACTGAATACGGGTCAACCGTAGACAGTCCTATGCACTGTGCGCAAGGGGTTGCGGGGCGTGTTTAGCGTTGGCGCAAAGAACGCAGGGTCCACACGCAGGTCAGGGCCGCCACGGCCACGACGGCTGCGGCGACCAGCGGCGCGCGCAGTCCCCACTCGGCGGCGATCAGTCCACCCAGGAGCGCGCCGATCGGGGAGGTGCCGTTACCGACCACGCGGAACGCGGAGATGACTCGACCCAGCAGCTCCGGTGGAGTGTGGGTCTGGCGAGCGCTGACGACGCACACGGACACCACGGAGACCCCGGCGAACGCCACGGCCAGCGCGGCACCGGCGGCGACAGGGCTCGATGTGGCCGCCAGGACGAGCCATGAGAGGCCCTGCGCGGCGAGGCCGGCGACCATCGTGGTCCGTGGGCCCCACCGGCGGATGATCCGGGAGACGACGGCCCCGCCGGCGATGCCACCAACGGCCAGGGCGACGAGCAGGAGGCCGTACCCGGCGGTGCTGATCCCCAGGCCGGCGCGGTCGGTGGCGAACAGCACCAGGATGCCCATCACCATGTTGGCGCTGAGGTTCGCCACGGCGGTGAGGATGGCCAGGGCGCGCAGTTGGGCGTGCCCGGCGAGGTACGCGGCCCCCGCCCGCAGCGCGGACCACACCGACTGATGCGGGCCCTGAGGCTGGCGGGTGGCCGCCTCGCTCGGCACGGCGCGCAGCAGGACCGCGGACGCGGCGAACGAGACGGCGTCGCCGGCGAACGGGAGCCACGGCGCGGTGGAGAAGGCCAGGCTGCCGGCCGGTGGGCCGAGCAGCTGCCGGCCGGCGTTGTACGAGGACTGCAGGTGGCCGTTGGTGCGGTGCAGCTCGTCCGGCTCGGTGGCCAGGTCCGCGACGACGGCCTCCGCCGCAGCGGAGTGGAATGCGACCCCGGCGACCATGATGAAGGCGCAGACCGCGATCGCCGCGACGCTGACGGAGCCGAGGGCGACGAGTCCGGCCAGCACGGCCACGGCGGCAGCACGGACCAGGTCAGCCACGATCATCGTCGTCCGTTTGGGCCACCGGTCGACGTAGACGCCGGCGAGCGGCGCGATGACGACCCAGGGCGCGTACTCGGCGGCGGTGACGGCGGCAACCGCGGCGGGGTCGCGGGTGATCGCCGCGGCGGCGAGCGGCGCCGCCGCGAGGAACACGCCGTCGCCGGCGGAGGAGACGCCTTGGGCGGCGACCAGGGCTCGCAGGCCCCGCCGGCGGCCGGGCTGGGCGAGGCCGGCCCGGTTCGGCTCGGTCGTCATGGCCACGTGCGCCTCCTCCGTCGGCTGGCGGTCAGATCCGTCCGGACGTGATGCCCTCGACGTGATCGGCCCACTCGCCGGAGAGCAGGATGATCGGCTGCTGCTGGTCGAGCGGCAGCTTGGTGTCGGCCAGCATGACGCGGCCGTCGGGGTGCTTGGCGATGGCCAGGCATCCCTGGTCGTTGGTGCTGTCGCCGCCGGGGGCGAGCGGGGTGGCCGTGCCATCCCAGATGCGGCCGCTCGGGATGCGGAACTCGCCGAAGCCTGCCTGGTCCTGCCAGTCGTCCTGAGACACGGTGGTCTCCCTTCGATGTGAGTGGGGGGTTACTGGCGCAGGAGTCCGGCGATGAGTTCGGCGGATTCCTGCGGGCTGAGGGCGGCGTCGGCCATGCGCTGCCACACCGTCTCGTAGGCGGCGACATCGTCGCTGCCGCTGAACGACATCTCGACGGCGGGAAGCTCGACCTGCACGAGGGTCGGCTCCTGCGTCTCCGTGCGGAATTGGGTGATCATGAAGGCGCACATCGGGGCTTGCCGCATCGGCGTGTCGGTCGGGATGACCTGCACGGTGATGTTCGGTGGCTCGGCGCCTGCGAGCATCTGCCGCCACACTTCGTTCCGGTCCGCGGACCGGAAGTTGAGGGGCTGCCAGCGCAATGCCGCCTCGGTGACGATGGCGTGGTACTCCGGAGCGCCGGCCGATCGGAGTCGGCGCCCGCGCTCAAGGCGGGCCTCGACTGCCTCGTCGACGCCTTCCTCGACGGTCCGGACGGCGAGGAGCGCGGCCCGGGCGTAAGCCGCGGTGTGGAACATGCCGGGGACCATGAACGGCTGGAAGTGCCGGATCCGCTGAGCCTTGGCGTCCTGCCGCAACAGGGCCTGCTGGGCGTTCAACAGCGACCCTCGGAAGATCGCCCGGTACGACGTCACCTCGGTCACCGCCGACGTCGTCAACTGGCGAATGCGGCGGCGCGTCTCATTGTCGGCGTCCGTCGCGGCGAGCCAGCGCTCCACCTCGCCCGGGTCCGGCCGGAATCGGGCGGTCTCCACTCGGGACACCCTCACCTGGGTGATGCCGATGAGCGCGGCCAACTCAGTCCCGGTGAGCCCCGCCTGTAGGCGCAGCGCCTTGAGCTCCTTACCCAGGGCTTCCCGGGGTCGCAGCGGTTCCTGCCCTTCCAAGGTGGTCCTCTCCTTCGCGTCACCCTGAACGCTATTCGTAGTTATGCACTTGTGGCAAGGAAACCGCAGACGCGGCGGGTCGCGCGTCATGCCGTCATGACGACAGAACGTCATGGCGTGTGGTCGGCCATCATGACGGCATGGCGGAAGGTGATCCGGCGACTTCACCGAACAACCAGACCGACGCAAGCGCAGACGACCGACCTTCCAGCAGCAAGTTCGCCGATTCGTGCAGCCGGACGTGCGGTTGTACCGTCACCCGGACGCCCGGCCCATGTGCCAGTCGGCGCAACAGATGGCTCGTCACCGAGCGCGACTGTCAGCGAGAAAAAGTTCCCGCTGGAGGAGTGGCTTACCGCGCAGACAGAGTGGCTTCCCACCATCGCGCCGCCTGCTCGCCGAGACGCCCAGCCGAGCGGCGCAGTCGCCGTCCGCACCTCCGACCGAGAGGTCGGTCCGCCTACTCGACACCTGGCGAACTACCTCGACGCCCTGCGTGCTGGTGACGCACCTGACTCACAAGACTGCGCGACTCCTTGCGCGCCTAATTCCCTTCCGCCCGCAGGCACGGCAGAGTGTGCGCTCGAACAGCATGCAGAGAGGACTGACTGGATGACCGACACACACACATCTGCCGTGCCCGCGCCGCGGCACGCCGACTCGGAGCCCACGCCGGCACGCCGCCGACGGGTCTACTCGGTGATCAACCAAAAGGGCGGCTCGACGAAGACCACCACGTCCATCAACCTGGGCGCGGCGCTGGCCGCCCGAGGGCTACGCGTGCGGGTCATCGACACCGACCCGCAGGAGGGCTCCGCGACGCACTGGCTGCCCCCCACCGACCGGGACCAGATAGGGCGCGGTCTGCTGGACGTGTACGCCGACGAGCGCAACCTGGACCAGGCCACCTCCCGCACGACCGTGCCGAACCTCTACATCGTGCCCAGCTGGACCAGTCTGCGCGCGGTGGAGAAGGAACGTGACGCCGGAAGTGAGCTGGTGCTCCGCGCCGCCCTGGCGGCAAGTGAGGCCCCGATCGACGTCGAGATCGTCGACTGTCCGCACACCCTGGACGTGCTGGCGATCGGCGCGACCGGCGCCGCTGACGAGCTCATCATCCCCGTGCAGGCGTCCGAGCTGGACGTCGTTGGGATGGAGGAGCTGCTCAAGATGGTCAAGAAGGTCCGGGCCCGGATCAACCCGGACCTGACGATCGCGGCCATCATCGTCGGCAGGGTCAAGGGCAACTCCGGTTTCGACAAGGCGCTGCTGGAGGGCTTCAAGCGGGACTATCCGGACGCGGTCGTCGGCTCGGTCGTCGACTCGGTGCGGATGCGGGAAGCAACCGCCGCGCACCAGCCCATCACGGTGTACGAGCCGTCAGGACGGGCGGCCCGGGACTTCCTGGGCATCGCCGACCAGCTGATCGCGCGGGGTGAGAGCTGATGGTGAAGGCACAGCGGCCTACCCTTACCCCCCCACCCGCGCGGGGGATCTTCGAAGACATGGTCGACGAGGCGCAGGGCAAGCCCCCGGTTCAGGCTGCCGCTCCGCCGGCGGAGCGGGTCACCGAGCCGGAGCCCGAAGCCCCGGTCCCGGCCGCGCCGTCGAAGGAGATCGAGGCGGCCCCGGCGGTGCAGGTGGCCGTGCCCGACGGTCGGCCGGTCGCTCGCCGGCGGGCACCTGCGGCCCGGACTCAGTCGGTTGTCGTGCCCCCGGCTCCGGCTGGATTCCTGACGTCGAAGAAGCCGCTGCAGGTCAAGATGGACCCGCAGCAGCACTGGGACCTTCGCAGCGGCACGTTCATGCGGGGTCGGGACATGTCCAGCGTCGTGTCGGCGCTGGTCAGCGCCTTCAACGCCGACCCGGACCTGTGGCTGGCCCTGATCGACCGGGCCAACGAGGATCGGGTGAGTCTCGGCGAGGTGCTGGCGCCGGCGCTTGAGCAGTTGCGCGACCGCTGAGATACGGCGACGAGGGGCCGCAACCCCACATCTCGGGGATGCGGCCCCTCGTCGGCCGTTCAGTCGTCGGACGGGAGGAGGTCTGCCAGGGAGTCGACGTTGCGGTTCTGGCGCCTCTCCCGGTACTCGGCGCAGTAGTGCGGCACCAGGACAAGCATGTCGGGGCTGTGGCGGATGCCCTCCAGGTCGATGACGTACGGCTCGCCTCTGCGTACCGCGAAGCGCTCCTTCTCCGCCGGCACCTCGGATGCCTTGACCAGGTCGGGCTGGAAGGTGCGGCTGCGGCCGTTCTGTAGGCGGCCCCAAATCACGGGCCTCTTGCAGTCGGAGCACTTCCCTCGATTCACCACCTGCATGCTCTCTTCGTACCGCATGGCCCGGATGGTTCTCCAGGGGTTCTGCCGGCTGTCATGACGGCATGTTGGCCAGCCTGCTGTCATGACAGCCGGGTCACCGGAGCCCAGGAATCGCGTCGACGTAGGTCGGTACGCCGTTCGGGTCGAGAGTCCACGGCCCGTGCCGGTCGAGGAGCACCACCCGCCCGGACGCCAGTACCACCGGCGCGACGGCGGGGTCGACGTCCTGGTGCACGAGGAGCCCTCGCTGTCTGGCCGCAGTGCGTTCGGACTCGGTCCAGCCGTGGCAGCCGGTGACGCCGGTCCCGCAGAGCAGCATCAGGTTGTGCAGGGCATGGGCGTCGGCGCGGCGGGTGCCGCCCATGCCGCGCGGCCGCCGGTGGTGGATGGACACGCGCTCCCGGGACAGGCGGACCAGCGATCCAGTGCCGTGCTCGGCGAGGCACCAGGGCGTGCGGGCCTCGCAGTTTCCGCCGGAGCGAACGAGCAGCTGCTGCTGGATCCACTCCCACGCATCGGCGCCGAGTCGGTCGCCGGATCCGCACCGGCAGACCAGGTCGCTGTCGACCTCGTCAGGGAGCAGACCGCCGCAGCGGCGGCAGCCTGCCCAGGACGGGGTTCCGATGAGGCTCACAGGAGCACCAGGCCCCGGGCGTGGGGCAGGAGGACGTCGCCGTGGCAGGGCTGGTCGACACCGCAGAAGCACATGATGTTGTGCCCGACGATGCGTGGCAACGCGGCGCGGAGCCGCTTCCATTTCGCCTGCCCGTCGACGAGCGGCAGGCGGTCGGGCTCCTGGCCGCCGGGCACCCATTCGGCGAACGCGTCGACGGCCATCTGCTGGGCGGCCGGTCTGGTGTCCGCGAGGCCTGCGGCGAGGATCGCCTGAAGCGTGAACGGGTTGCCGAGCGGTCCCGGCCGGGTGATGTCGACGGTGCCGGACGGCTTCTTCCAGCCCCTTATCCGCTTCCGCTGGATGCGTTGCGGGATCTGGGTGTGCAGCATGGTGGTGTTCCTCCCCTTGTCCGGGTCGCTCACCCGGGGTGCGCGGTCGACGTCGTTGTACGCGCCGGCGGCTGGTTACGTCTCGATGAGGGCGGCCTGCCGCTCGTAGGCTGCGGCCGCGTTGTGGTCGAAGAGCAGGACTTTGCCGGGGTCGACGGCGGCGGTTGGCTCGACGAGGATCTGCTCGCTCATGCCGTGTTGGGCGAGCAGCGCCCGGATCCAGTCGGCGTCGCTCGGGTGGCACAGGGCGGTGCGTCGGGTGTCCTCGGTGATCTGCGCCCAGAATCGCCGGCTGTCGTCCGGGGTCACCAGTCCAACTCCGTGACCATGCGCCGATCTGGACCGGTGAACGTGAGCACCGTCGAACGCTCGTTGAGCCGCGACCACAGGGTGTGTCCGACTCGGGTTGCCAGGCCGACCTGGATCTTTTCGCCACGGTCGTTGTAGGCGTCCCGGGACCGCAGGTTGGTGGTGAAGATCGTCCGATAGCCCTGGTTGAGCCGGTACGACAGCAGCTCGTGGATGGTCTCCTGGAAGAACCGGCTGGCTTCCTCGTCCATGGCCTGGCCGATGTCGTCGAGGATGAGCAGTTCCGCGTTGTACGCCCGGTCGCGGATCTCCCACACCGGCTCCTTGCTGCCATTGGGTCGCAGCGCCTGGAGGTAGCCGTTGAGGGTCCAGGCCCGCACGAGCAACTGCTTGCGAATGACCTGACCTCGGCGGTTGCGCATCATCGCGCCGTTGCGGGCGGCCTCCGCGGCGGTGGCGTACGCGGCCTGGGTCTTCCCCGAGCCAGTGCGCCCGGCCAGGACCAGGGTCAGGAGATCGGGGTCTCCGAGCCACTCGGCGAGCCCGCCGGGGTGCTGGTCCGGATCGAGGCTGGCCAGACCGACCTCGGCGGCCATCCGGGCCGACGGCAAACACGCCTGCAGCGCCCGCTCACGGGCCTCGGCCTGTTGCCGCAGTACAACGTCGCTGACCGGGAGGTCGTCGTCGGATGCTGAACGGGGCACCGGCACTCCGGCGTCGCGGGCCTCTCGGGCGAGCCGGGCGCGTTCCTCGAATTCGGGGACGAGTTGACCTCGCAGGCGCTGCGGGATCAGCCCAGCAAGCCCCTGAGCGAGCGCGCCGGCCGCCTGCGGCTCCTGCCTACGTGCGCCGCTGTTGATCGCTCTGGCGACCCCTGGGGCCGTCTGAGTGATCATTTCTGCGGCAGCCGGAGGGGTCGGCTGGGTTACCACTGGTCACCTCCCGTGGCTGCGCCGGCCATCGCCGGGCGGGTGGTTACGCCGTCGGACCAGGCGTCGTTGACGTTCAGCGTGCCGGCGGCCTGGGCGGGACGGCGGTTTTGCTGCTGGGGCTGGACACCTCGGCGCCGGTTCAGAACCCGCTGCATGGCCTGGGTGGAGGGCACCCCGTCGGAGCGCAGGTCGTTGAGGGCGAACTTGATCTCCCGCTCGGAGAAGTGCTCGAGGAACGGCTTCACCAGGCTGGCGAGACGGTGCTGGACCTGGGATCCGGCGATCGGGGTGTTGTGCCTGGCGTTGTAGGCGATCCAGTCCCGGGCGATACCCATCGCAACATCGTGGGTGCTGGGCTCGCGCTGCGGCTTTGGTGCCTTCGCCGTCTTCTTCGGAGTTCCTTTGCGTGGCGCTGGAATAGCTCCGTCGAGCGACATCTGGATCGGCTCGTCCAGGAGCTCGCCATCGCCGCCGCGCCGATCATCCGCAGGATGATCGGAACTCTGGGTCAAGTGGTTCTTGGTGTGTGGTTCTTGGTTGTGTGTCACCGGTGACACGGGGGGGGTGTCACCGGTGACATGGGCCCCCTCCTCACTGGTGATTGGGGGGGGCGTGTCACCGGTGACATGGGGGGAGGGGGTGTCACTGGTGACACGGGGAGGGGGTGTCACTGGTGACACGGGGGTCTGGGCTGCGGTTTCTTCGACGACCTGTCCGAAGATCAACCGATAGACCGTCGGCAGCTGGGCACCGGTCGCCGGATCGTATTGCTCCTCGCCCTTGATGGCGTTCAGGGCTTCCAGCTCGCGCAGCGCCCTACCTACGGTCGATTCGCTGAGCCCGGTGCCCGGGTAGCCCTTCTTGGGGTCACCCTTGGCGAGGGTCCTCTTCGACGGCCGGCACTGCTCGTAGGTGGCCGTGCCGGGGTTGAACGTTCCGTACAGGGCGAGGTGGACGTACACGGTCAGCGCGTTGGCGGTCGGCTGCTTCCAAACCAGCCACGCCGGGACCATCGCGAAACCCCGTCCGGGCTGGGTGCCGGTCATCGCCTCGGGGGTCATGCGGCCGCCCCCTGCGCAACAGGATTCGGGATGTCGGTCATCGGCAATTCGCCGAAGTGGAACCACTCGCCAATAGGGCTCTGTGAGGTCATGAGGCATCACCACAGACACGGGGGGTCGTCATGGCGCAGGTGTGTACCGGGCGCGCGGGGTTAACGTCGCGCCGCCGGGACGGCCGGGTTGCTAGGCGTGCAGGCGTGCCGTGTGCCATCATGGGCACACAAGCAACACCCCAGGGGCTGCACACGTGGTGGCTCCTCGGGACTGGAACGACGGTCGCGCTGGGTCGGGAAACTCGGGCTGCGGCCGTCGTTGCTTTTTGTCTGTAGTTGTTGCTGCTAGGCCGCGAACTCCAGCGGCAGTGTGTCTGCGGGGGCCGGTGCGGGCCACGCCTCCGGCAGGCCGGCAGCGCGTGCCGCGAGGTTGGCGACGTGATCCGACACCGGTATGCCGAGTTCATCGGCTTCGCGTTGGTATCGGGCGAGATGATCCTCTGGGAAGCGCACGGAGTGGCGAGTGCCACCCTTCGTGGGTCGTCCCGTCTTCGTGCCAGCCATGCCAAGTTTCTACACCCTTTCTGATTCAGAATCACGCACGCGGTGGGCGTGTTGCGCCGCCACACCACGCCGGCCCGCAATTCCCAGCCCGCCGGGCTCGCTGCGGTAGGGTCTTCCTCGTCCATTTGCGAGCTGTTCAGCGGGCCCGGCCACGCCGGGCCCGTGCTCGTTTCTCATGCGGCGAGCTGCTCGGGCGCAGGATCTGGCCCGTCGACCACACCGCCGTCGACGGCCTGGTGCTCCCGCCACAGCCGGCGAACCGTGTCCGCCGCCAGCTGCGTCTCCACGGCCACGACCTCGGCCGAAACGCCGGCGGACATCATCCGCACAGCGAGGGCCTGCCGACGGGCCTGCAGGTGATAGAAACTCGCCGCCGGCGCCGGAGCCGACCGCGCAGGCCGCTTCGCCGTCTTCGGCGGCTCGGGCACCTCCATGCCGCGCCGCTCGTTCGCTGACGCGCCACCCCAGACGCCGTGCTCCTCCCCGGTGATCAGTGCGTACGTCAGGCACTGGGGGCGTACGTCGCAGCCCTGGCAGATCCGCTTCGCGGGCACGGCCGACCGGCCGCCCTCGGGATAGAAAGCCTCCGGGTCGGTCTGCGCGCACAGGCCCGCCTGCGACCAGGATCCCGGGCCGCCGTCCTTGGCATCGATCACCCCGGCGTCCACCCACGGCTGCAGGTCGAGCACCTTGATGAACGTCACGACGCCGCCCTCGCTGCCTTCTCTGCTTCCTTGCGCTTACGGCGCGCGGCCCGGGTCAGCCGAACCTGCGTATACCAGGTCCGCCTCCGCTCGGCCCGTGGCAGGGTGTCCGCCGCCGGGCGCAGGGCCTCCGGGAGCTTCCACAGCTCCACCATCTTTTCGTTCGCGCCCTTGTGGTCGTAGCTGGTCGACGCGCCCCGATAGACCTCGTAGTCGCCGTACTCGCCCGGCCGGACGCCCTCCAGCAGCGGCACGAGTTCCTTCTTCCGCTTCTCGGCGGCGTTGGCCTCGGCGTTGGCCTCGGCCACCAGGGCAGCCGCCCACTCGATCGTCGGGTCGTCCGGATCCGGGCCGAGGATCGTGTACGACTCACCCGACCGTCCGGCCTCCGCCGCGGCGTCGAGGTTCCAGCAGTGCGCCCGGGCCGGGCACAGCTGGCAGATCCGGTCGCTGGACGGGCCGGGCCGGTCACGGGGCAGGTCGACGCCGAGGTCCAGCGCGGTGCCGACGCTGACGAGTTTTGACAGGGACTGCTCGGCGGTCTCCCGGTCGTACAGCCACTCGAACGTTTCCTCCTCGCCGTTCTCCCGCCGGATATACATCAGGCGCAGCCGGCGAATCGGGTATCCGGCCAGGTCGAGGGCCAGCCCGTACAGGTCGAGCTGCTCTTCGTTGTCGGGCCACGGGCCCTGCTGGCCGATGATGTCCCACGCCCCGTCGCCGGAGGTCTTCCAATCGGTGGCGGTGGCGGTGATCGGGTCGTACTCGTCGATCTCGACGGGCTTGTCCAGCCCGGGAAGACGCAGCGCAAGCTTGTAGATCCGCCACGGGTAGCGCGCCCTCCGGGCGATGGTCGCACCCTCGTGGATGGCCGTACCGACGTCCGCCTTGCGGGTGTCCTCGGGCAGCGGCACGTAACCGGCCGGCGGGGACTCCCGGTACTGGATGGACCTGCGGCATTTCCCGGCGTCGGAGGCGCCGATGCTCCACCCCGGGCCGGCCTTCCGCTCGGCTCGCTGGGCCCGGCTGTGCTCGGCCACGTCGGACATCACGGTCCGCGTATCGACCGCGTGTGCCTGGCCGGCCAGCTCCCACGCGGGGTCGAGCTGGAAGCCGGCGCAGCCGGCGGGTAGGGCGTCAAGGTGGTCGGGGGCGGACCGTCCACACGTGCAGACAGCGGGGAACGGGCCGACGGGCCATCCCTGATTGAGGATGGCCGCGGCTTGTGCCACCAGAGGTGGCAGAGAGACCGAGGTCAAGGGGTTGCCCTTCCAACTGTCGACGGGTCGCTCACCCGTCGTGCTCTTCGCCGAGCGGCCCCGGGCCCGCACGGTATGCGCGGGTCAGGGCTTCTGTATCGGACTAAACGTACTCTAGATCATCGAAAGCGCGCAAGGTGTTGCGCACCAAGGTAGGGTGACCCCGGAGGCCACCCCGGTAGCTGATACTCAACGGGCCCCTCCCGACCGGCCGCGGCTGCTCCTCTCAGCCCCAGCACCCCGCTGCCGAAGCAGGGCACCCGACCAGGACCACCCGGACCGACGGAAGAGGAGCAGCGTGAGCCAAGACGCCGCACCCCCCGAGGGGCTGTCCCTGCGGGCCCAGGCCCGCCTGGCCCACGTCGACGCGGTCCGCGACGCCGCCGAGTACCTCATCCAGCAGGCACCCACCAGCACCGACCAGCACGCGGCACCCGGCGAGTACATCACCGCCGCCCGCCGCGCCCGACTGCTCGCACTGCAACTGCTCGACCGCGCCGTCCTCTTGGAACTGTCCGCCGGCGCAACGTGGGACGTGGTCGCCGACCGGCTGAGCTGGCCACTCGACACGGTGCTGGCCCGCTACGAGGACATGTGGAAGGCGTGGAAGACCAGCCCGGACGCGGGGACCACGGCCGAGCAGGTCGACTCCTGGTACTCGCGGGTGTGCCCAGGAGCCCCGCCGAACGCGGTGTCGGCGGGGCTCTTCTAGGCCCGCTACTTCCGGCCGAACAAGACGTCCAACGGCGCGTGGTCCGGGGCGTTCGCGTACGCGTCCGCCTCTGCGGTCCGGCCCGCCGACCGCAACAGCCCGCCCACCATCTCCCGCAGGGCGTGGACCAGCGTCCGCATCTGGGCTTCGTCGAAGTCCTCGACGTTGCGCCGGAACTGCGCCACCCAGCGACGCCCCAAAGCGGCCTGGGCGATCCCGCAGATCGTCGCCTGCTCGGCGAACTCCGCCCGCAGCATTCCCAGCACGTCATCGCCCGCCGGCGCGCTGGCCACCGGCGAGCTGACCGGCACCGCGCTCTCCGCGGCCGCGGCCGCGGCGGTCGGGGGCGGGGTCGGCTGCGCCTGCGGGCGGGAACCGGCCGCCCGGGCCGCCGGCCCCGGCGACGTCGGCCGGACAACCGCCGCCTGCGCCTGCTCCATCGCCGCGAGCCGCCGCTCGCGCGCCGCCTCCTCCTGCGCGGCCCTCTCCGCCTCGCGGAGCTTGTCGAACTCCTCGGTGACGTACAGGCCGGACAGTTTCCGGGGGAACGCCTTGCGGAACCCGGCGGCCTCCGCGCACTTCGCGGTCATCACGGCCGGCTTGCCGCCCAGCGCGGCAGGCTTCCACTGCGCGGTGACCTCGACGCCGGCCTTGTACCGCTCGCCCTGCGGGCCCTTCCACACGTCCTTCGTGGCGGCGTACTCGTCGTACATCGCCACGCCCCACACCGGGCCGTCGAAGCCCTTGCGGAGGATCCCGACCCGGGCCGCGACCGGCGCCCGGTCGCGGTGCGGCCAGAAGTCCATCCACTGCCCGTCCGGGCCACACCACTGGGGGCCGACCTGACCGACGTACTCACCCGTGTCCTCGGCCAGGCCCTGGAACCCGCCGATGCCCGTGTGCGACACGTAGCGGTTCCCACCCGGCGCCGTGGAGTCCTTGTACTGGAAGAGGTAGACCTCCTTGCGCCACGGGTCCAGACCGCGCTCAAGGCTCGTCATCAGGAAGATCGCGACCTGCTTCGGGTCGTAGTCGGCCTTCATGCCGAGCGGCGCGAGCAGCGTCAGCTGGGCGGCGTCGAGAGTCACCTGGGTCGACGTGAACTTCAGCTCGATGCCCGCGACCGGGGTCGGAATGTGGATCACGCCCTGCGGGTCGGTGTAGGCCCGCGCCACCGCCGGTCGAGCCGTCGGCAGGACGGCTACCTCGCCGGCGGCGGCCGGACGGACCGCGACGTCGCGGCTCTGCGTCGGGGCCTCGTCGACGACGACGCCCTCTTCCACCGCGTCCGCGTCCGCGGTCTCGTCGGTGGGAATGGTGTCCGTGGTCATGGTTGCCTCCCGTAGCCCCGTCGCTCTCGGGGCCCATAGTGAAGGCGGGCGACGTTACTGTCACCCGCACACACATAGTCTACCTGCCTAGATCGACAGTGCGCAAGTTGTTGCGCACTTGGCGGCGGGCGGCCGGAACTGAAGAGGGCCCTCCCCGGCGATCGACCTGTTTGTCCGCTTCATCGCGCGAGCGACTGCGCTCCACGGACGGGTGGCTGGACCGGACGGAAGGACCCCGCAAGGGGCGCCCGACCAACCGGAGACCGATCGTCGAGCAAATCCAGCCGCAGCTGCCCACTCAGGCCGGGCCAGGGAAGGCCCGTCCCACCCATGCTAGACCCTGATCACACACACCAGCGACCTCCCGGGGCATGCGCCCTGTACGCGGCTATGCTGCCTGCGCGATCCCGTGAGCGAAGGGCGGCAGGTGGAGGTCCAGCACGATCCCCGGTTCCAGCGTGCGCTACTGCAGCTGGCGCAGGCCGACGACGACCAATTCCGGCAGGCCCTGACTCACTACCTGCTCGTCAACCACTCCGCGGCCCTCAGCGCCGTACTCCACCACCCGGCGCTGCGCGGCCGCACGGTCCGCACCCTGTCCTGGCTGCTGCGCCAGGCCGACAAGCGGGACCGGGCCGGCCAGCCAGTCGATGAGCGCCGCCGCTGGCAGGCCATCCGCAACGCCGCCCGGGCCGAACGACAGACGATCAACGAGCTCCCAGAGCCCGTCGACGCGGACGCCTCACCCCGGCGCCGCGCGCTCCAGCGCCTCGCGGAGGAGTTCCAGCCCGAATGGGCCCGCCTGGTCCAGGCGGCGGGCGGCAACCCGAAGAAGGTGTCCCTTCGCCGGCTCGCCGCCCTCCACCAGGAGCGCTTCGCCACCCTGCGTCGCGAGGAACGCGACAAGCAGGGCGACTAGGACGCCAGGTCGTAATCCTTGCGCCGGCTCGTGGCCTCCTCGATGGGGGTGGTCACGTGGTGCAGCACCGTCTTGTACGCGGCGTGCGACGCGACCGCCACCACGGTGATCACCTGCAGCACGGTCATGCCGTCGCCGAGCGTCCCGTCGGCCAGGCAGCCGAGGACGCCGAGGACGACCGCGACCAGCACCGCGACGGTCTGCCGGACGGGCTTCGACCACTGCGGCTGGTTGACGATCGAGACGAGGAACGGAGTGACGACGCCGACCAGCAGCGCCCACGACGGGGTGTCCTGCACCCAGGCAATGAGATCCATGCCGCCCACGATCAGGTAGGGCAGGCGTTAGCGTCTCGGCCGTCTACTCCTCGTCCTCAGCGCACAGGGTGACCTGCTTGGTGCCGCTGGTCGTCAGGACGGTCGCGGCCTGCGAGTGATAACCGTCCGGGCATGTCGGGCCGGCCGCGCCGTCGGCGCCCGGAGGCCCGGACGGCCCGGGTGGCCCCGCAGGCCCGGAAGGCCCCGGCGGACCGTCCGGGCCTGCCGGGCCTGCGGGGCCTGCTGGGCCGGCGGCGCCAGCGACGCCGGCGACGCCGGCGCGCGACACCCCATCAGCGCCGTCTTCTCCAGGCGGACCGGTCGCGCCGGGCTGACCTGCCGAGCCCCGCGGTCCGGACGGCCCAGCCGGACCCGATGGCCCCGACGGCCCGGAGGGGCCAGCCGGACCGTCCGGACCGGTCGGGCCCTGGTCGCCGCGCAGCTCGGCGGGGTCCTCGACGCACGTCATGCCGGCCTGGCGTACCTGGTCGCACAGCTGCTCGGCCACCGTCACCGCGGTCGCCTCCCGCCGCTCGGCGGCACCTGTACGGGCCGTCGCGGACCGCAGCGCGTACCCCATCAGCCCGCAGGTCAGACCGATCAACAGCGCCAGCGCGACCACCCGGCCGCGCGGCCACCGCCGTACCGTCGACTCTCGTACGCCCCGCCTCATGCCGCTGCTCCGTTCAGTCTGGACACCTCTTGCTCGAGGTGCGTGATCCGCTCCGTCTGCCGGACGATCTGCTCGGTCAACGCCTCGACCTTCCGGCCGAGACCAGCCACGGAGTCTTCGGCCTGGCGCCGCGCCTCACGCTCCTGGTCCAACTCGACCTGCGTGGCCGCGTGGTCCCTGACCTCCTGCTTGTACCGCTCATCGGCGGCAACGAGCTGGCCCCGGTCGTGACCGATCATCTTCGCGAGGATGATCACGGCGGTCGTGAACGTGCCGAAGGCGCCGAGGCCGGGAAGCAGCGTCTCCACCTGCGACGTGTCCACCCGATACCCCCGCTTTCCACCGCAACCTGGCCGGCGCCACGGTAGGGCCGCCCGTCGGCTTGCGTCCTCACTGACCGTGAATGTCGCCAACACCTTGCATAATCGCGGGGTGGCGATCGTTGATCTCGACCGAAGGCTGGTCCGCTCTCAAAGTCGGGGACGAAGCGCGCTGACCGTGGTCCTCGCTGCTGGCGCTTTCGCGCTCCTCGCGGTCGCCCCCGAGCACCGCGCCGCCGCCGAGGAAAACACCACGTCGATCGTCATCGTCGCCCAGCCGGCTGACCGCGCTGCCGCAGCCATCCACCTCGCCGACGGGTCCACCGAATCCCCACCGATAGGCCGGGAAGTCATCCTGGCCGAGCCACCCGCGAGCGTGCAGGTGCTGCTGTTCGGTCAGGACGTCACCGATCCGGTGTCCTGCGCCATCGTCATCGACGGCCAGGTGCTCGACCAGTCCGGTCCGGCCGGCGTGGCCTCCTGCCAGTGGGACGGCCCGGGTCGTTAGAGCTGCGGCATGCCGGCGTGGTCGGCCGCCGCCCCCACGTCGTAGACCCGGACCTCCAGCGGCATGCTGCCGAAGCCGCGCAGGGCCACACTCCCCGACGCCATCTGACCCGTCACCGGGAACGTCAACAGCGCCGGCAGCGCGACGTTGCTGACTGATGTGCCGGTGATGAACCCGCCGCGCCACTCGTATCGCCGGTTCCCGGAGCCCGAGGGAAAGGGATCCCGCCCACAGTCGACGGCCACAGTTCCGTTGGGCCGCTTGACGCGGATCGTCAGGTCACCGGCCGTCGTCACCGACGCCTGGCAGCGAAAGAGCACTTCGTACGCGCGGTTCGGCGCGAACCCGTCGCTGATCGTCATGATCGTTGTCTCGGTCGTGGTCATTGTCGTCACCGGGTTTCCGACCGCCCACCCCCGAGCGACCAGCCCACGCCCCTGATCAGCGCCGTCGATCGTGAAGCCGGTCGGCGTGAACGCGTACTCGACGACCCCGGTGAGTGGATCCGTCCACGCGAGCATCCGCCACGAGTAGTCCGTGTCCGAGGCGACGAGGCTGGTGCCGGCCGCGCCCGCCGACGCGGCCGGACCGCGGATCGTGAAACGGCGTTTCCCGCCGGTGATGCTGCTCGCCTGGATCGTCGGCTCATCCCAGCCCCGACCGAGCAAGTCCCATTTGATGCTGGCGATCGCGCCGCCCTCGTAGACGGTCTCGCCCATCTCCACCCGGGGCGCCGCCGCCCGCGTGTAGAACGTCGCACCCGTGATGACCTTGCCGTTGATCGCGGTCGCTTCGATCTTGTCGGCGGTGACCGCGCCAGCGGCGATCTTCCCGGCGGTCACGGCGTTGGCGGCCAGCTTGTCGGCGGTGATCGCGTTCGCCGCGACCTTATCGGCGGTTACCGCGAGCGCCGCGATCTTGCCCGCCGTCACCGCCTCCGCAGCGATCTTCTCGGCCTGCACCGCCCCAGCCGCGAGTTGGAGGGTCTGCACTGCTCCGGCCACGATCTTCGGCGTGCTGATCGAGTCATCGGCCAGCTTCGTGGTCGTGACCGCCCCCGCGGCGATCTTCGCCGCGGTGACCGCCCCGTCGGCGAGCTCCAACTCGTCGGTGATCTGGTCGATCACCTCCTGCGGCACTGTGTCCGCGACGACCCGACCGCCGTTGGCACCGACCACCGCGTACGAGCCGTCTTCCTGCCGGCCCACCTGGAGCACGCTCGTGCCCGACTCGTCGTACACCTCCAGCGTGCCGGCCTCGATACTCGACCGGCTGAGCTGCGGTCCCCGCTCCACGGCCTCCAAGCGACGTTCCAGCTCCACGATTCGGGCTGCGAGCCTGGCCACCACCAGGTCCGTCATGCGGAGCCTCCGTAGACGAATCGGTCGCTGCGCATCAGCGCCACCCGCGCCCGGTGCTCGCCGGTCAGGGACCAGCCGATCACGCGGGACCAGATCGACACGTCCCCCAGCCACGGCACGGTGGCCTGCACGAGGATGTCGTCGCCCGGCGCCCACGACCCCAGCACGGCGTTGGGATGGTCGTCGACCTCGATCTCCGCGATCTCGGGCAGGCCCTGCCGGGCGGTGAGGTCGTCGCGGCACAGCGCGTCCATCCGGCTCGCCGCGGTGACGCTCTTGTCGCTGCGTACGGCGACCCGCCGGAGCCGGCCGTCGATCACAGGCAGGCGACTGAACACCATCTTGCGACCCTCACCCGCGCCCAGGCCCACGACCTCGTTGGCGTAGTCGTCGCCGCTGCGCAGTACCGGCACCACGCCGGTCACGTTGTCGCCCTGCACGAACGCCAGGTCACTCCTGCGGCGACCAAGCCGCGGGTACCCGAGCCGCAGCGTGTGCGTCACGGCCGTCGACCCGGGCGACGACCAGGCCGCCTCCTCCACCCACTCCAGGGGTGCCTCGCGGGCCAGCTGCTCGATCTCCCGGCCGCAGTCCGTGGCATCCCACCACGACAACTGGTACGGCTCCTGGGTGGTGCCGATCCGCACCGGGGTGTCACCGACGACCTGCACGCCCAGGTCGCCGTTGGCGAACGTCTGCAGGTGGTCCCAGACGTGCCGGATCGCGGCCGCCGGGTCGACCGTCACCGGCCGCCACTCGCCGAGGTACGGAATCCCGTGCGGGTACGCGGACACCCCGGCGGCTTCGATCCGCCACTGCGCGCCCTCGAACCCGGAGCTGACCACGATGCCCGCCCACCGGATCTGCTGGTCGGCCTCCGCGTACAGCATCGTGCCCCACTCCTCAAGGAGCAGCCGGCCGTCGCCGGCGCGTAGCTGGCCGACGTCCGGCTTGATGGTGCCGCGCAGCGACCCGGACCGGGACAGTCCCCAGGTCAGCTCATCGCGGTTCAGGGGCAGGTCCCAGTCGAGGATCTCCCCGGTGAGCGCACGAGCGGCGATGTACCGCCACGTCACTCGGGGACCTCAACGAACTCCAGGTCGGACACCACGGTGGTGCCCTGGTACCCGCGCAGGAGGCCCGTGCCGGACGAGCCGCGCAGGCTGAGGATGGCCTGAAGGGCGATCGGGACGGACGTGCCGCGCAGCGACGCGGGGATGGCCAGTTCGTCGGCGGTCATGAGGGTCCGGTCGATGCCGTTGCCGGCCACCGCAGAGTTGGTGTCGAAGCGGGTCTCCTGCCCGAAGGTCGCGGCGCCGATCCGGTTGCGGAGGTATCCATCGGTCTTGTCGTTGTAGATCAGCGCCCCGCCGACGTGCGTGGTCATCTTCACCTGCGTCGCCCAGCTCGGGACGGCGACGGACTTCACAGCCACCCCCGGCCAGTCCTTCCAAACCGTCGTCGACGTGACGTCGTCGTTCGCGGCCGGCGACGACACCACGACCCGACGCTCACGGCGCGGGTTGGCGATCTTCCGCAAATCCTTGATCATCGCCTGAGTGAAGGTGCCGGTCGACGGCGGAATGTCGATACGAGCCAGCTCGATGCCGGTGTAGCCCAGGCCGAGCTGGGCGAGGGTCGTCGTGCCCGCTGGCACGCCCGGCACCCGCACCGACCTGATGTACGGACCGACCGTCGGGTCCGTCGGGTCCGGCCACGGCTCGCCGGCCAACCACGGGTCTTCCACCCGGGCGATGATCAGATCCGAGCGGCCACCGGACGAGGTGGTGGCCGGGATCGGCACCGGATCGTCGGTCGTGTTCCGGCCGGTGTACGCCTGGTGCATCTGCCCGGTCGCCCGGCACAGGATCGAACAGGCCCCGGGGGAGACGGTGACGCTGCCGCCGGGCACGGCGAGCGCCCGCACGGTCAGGTCGCCGGCGGCGACGACGCCCTCGTTGCCGCGGCAGGCGACGTACGCGAGCACCCGGGCGACCTCGGCGCTGTGCTGCGCGCCCCCGCCGACCATCCAGGGGACTGAATCCCATCCGGCCACCACGTGCCTCCTACAGCCCGGTGTACGTCTTCTGCCACGCGAATTTCAGCGCGGCGGTGCCGCTAACGTCCTGACCGCGCAGGGCGATCTCGTAAGCGCCCGGAGGCACCGACGCGTCAGCCAGCCGCACCGAGCTGCGCGTCAGCGCGCCGGCGAACGATCCCCCGTCGCCGCGCAGCACCGTGCGCCGCCACGGCCGGGTGTCGACGGTGATGGCCTGCCCGGCCGGGATCGACAGGGACAGCGCCAGGGACCACAAGCCGGTCACCTGCACGACCGGATCAGTGACCGGCCCGTACAGGGTCATCACCGGCCACGCCGGCAGGTCCCCGCCAACGGTGACGTGACCGGGCACCACCACCGCCGGCACCGTCGTCAACGGCGTCGTCAGCGGTGACACCAGGCCACCCGAGGGGGGCGGCACCAGCGGCACCACCGTCTGCTCGACCTGCGGGTCGTACCAGCAGTCGTCCACCATGGCGAAGTCGGCCACGACGGGGATGACGCCTTGGCGTGGCTGCCGCAGGGCGGGAGCGAACCGGCGCGGCCGGCCGTACGCCACGCGTGCCCGGCCCGCGACCACCGTGGACAACTCGGCGACCGCACCCGGCGTCGACCGCACCGGGTCGGCCCGCCACACCCGCGCCAGATCCGCCTGCCGCTGCCGCACCTCACCCTCGCCGGCGCCGAGGATCAGCAGCTCGAACGTGACGGTGGCCGCACCGCGATAGTCCTGGCCCATCGCGCGCCCGTCACCGCGTGGGCGAGCCGAGTCGTCGGTGATCAGCTCCACCCCGCCGATCTGCGGTTCGGAGGCCAGCATCACCCCCGACGAGCGGGGCCCCCACGTGTACGCGGTGCCCGGGTAGGTCAGGGTCCACTCATCCGGTGCCGGCAACGACCCCACCCCGCCTCATCACCCGCAGCTGGAACATCAGCTCCTCAATCTGGTCGTGCACGCTCGCCCCCGGGACTGCCTGCATCGTCAGCGACCCGATCAGCGGCGCCAGGCCGGCCGCCTCGTCGGCACCGCTACGGCCGGGGGCCGGGGTGACCGGGCCGGCCGCCGCAGCAGAGGTCGTCACCGCGCCGGCGAGCCGCTCGGCGGCCTGCACGGCGCTCGGCCGGCTCTTGTCGATGCCGATGGTGTAGCCGGCCACCATCTGCGCGCCGATCCGCATGAACACCCGGCTCGGGCTCTTGATGCCGAGGGCGTCCTTCGCGCCGCGGATCGCCGACCCGACGACGCCCTTCGCCGCGTCGACCGCCTGTCCGGTGGCACCCTTGATGCCGGCGACCAGGCCGGCGATGAGCTGCCGCCCGGCACCCTTCAGCAGCGAGCCGAGGTCACCGAGCCGGCCGGGGAGGCCCTTGATCGTGGACGCCGTGTCGGACACGCCGCTGGACACCGACGCCCGCGCCGCCGCCCACATCGACGAAAACGCCGACGTCACCCGCGCCTTCGCGGCGTCGACCGCCCCGGACAGCCGGCCGGGCAGTTGGAGGGCGTAGGACACCACCGCTGCGACACCGGCCGAGAACAGAGCACCTGCCCGCGCCCACAGGTCCGACACGATGGCCGACACCCGGCTGGGCAGCTGCTGGAACCACGACCCGACTGCGGCGACCCCGCCGGCCACGACGGCGACCAGCTGCCCGATAGCCGCGGCCGTGCGCTCGGGTAGCTCCAGGAAGTAGCGGATGATCGACGCGACGCCGAACCCCACCCAATACGCGGCCTGGTTCAGGGCCGTCAGGAACAGCGACCCGAGTAGCCCCGGCAGCGCCACGAGCGCGGCGAGGATCCGACCCGGCAGCGCCGCGAACCAGCCGCCCACCGCCAACAGCCAGCCGGGCAGGGTGACGGTGAAGAACTGGCCGATCGACGTGCCCACCGACTGGATCAGGGCCCAGGCCGAGGCGAAGAATCCGCCCACCGCGGCCGCCGCTCGGCCGAGCACCCCCGGGATGCCGAGGACCGCGCCGACCAGCCCGGTGAACAGGCCAGCCGCCCACGCCAGGACCGGCGCGAGTTTCAGCAGCCAGATGAGCAGCTGCACGCCGACCACGCCGATCCGCACCATGTACGGCAGCAGCGGCACCACCGAGACCAGGAGCTGCGTCATCGCCAGCGCCAGCTGGATGCCCGCGTCGACGAGGTCGGGCAACTGCGGGGCGAGCGCCAGCAGCGCGTCGAGCAAGGCGCCACCCAACGCGGTGGCGATCTTGGTGACCGCCGGGACGAGTTGCCCGGTGAACATCTGCTGCAACGCCGGCAGGTTCGCCATCAGCTGCGCGGCGATGACCCGGGCGAGCTGCACGATCACCGGCACCAGCGGCATCACCGCCCGAGCCAGGGCCAGGCCGGCCATCGCGGCGGGCTCCAGGCCGCCGGCGATGAGCTGCTGGAGGATGGGCAGCAGGGTGGTGGCCAGCTGCACGCCCATCCGCGCCCAGACGCCGAGCAGCGGGCCGGCCTGCCGGGCCACCACGGACAGGATCCCGGCGACCAGGGTCAGCCCATTGGCCAGCTGGGCGCCCAGGAGCGGAAGGAGCGGCGCGACCGCCCGGGCAACGTCGGACAACGCCCGACCCACGGGCGTCGCGGCGGGGGCGAGGAGCCGCAGCCCCTCCGCGAGCGCGGACACCAGGACGGTCAGGCCAGGCGACAGGGCAACCGCGAGGTCCCCGACGATCGACGCGAGCGGCCCGAGCCCACCGACGACGGCCGACAGGACCGGCGACAGGGCGGACCCGACCTGCGCGAGGGCGGTGAACACGGCGACCAGGGCCTGCTGACCCTGCACCGAGTTCGCCGCGGTGTTGAGGGTGTCCAGGACCTGCTTGACGAGGGTGAACGCGCCGCCGCCGGTGGCCTCGTTCGCGGCGGCGAACACCCCGCGCAGGATCCCGATGACGTCCTGACCCATCCGGGCCAGGTCACCCAGCATGGACAGGCCGGCGGAGATGAACTCCTGCAACCGGCCGTCGTCCGCTGCGGCGTTGATGAACGACGCCGCGCTGTCGGCGGCCTCGGCGAGACCGCTGGCCAAGCCGGGCAGGAAATTCGACCCGACCTCGGCGATCCGCAGCAGCATCTCGACGATCGGGCCCAGCGCGCCGGAGAGGTGCCCGGCCGCGCCGGCCGAGTTGAACAGCAGCGTGACCAGCGATATCCGGTTCGCCTCGGTGTCGAGGCGAGACAGCGCCCCGTAGAGGCCACCGCTGACCTGCGACGCGATCTCACCGAGACCGTCACGCAGCGACGGCAGGTACCTGGTGGCCAGCGAGCCCACCGCACCGGCCAAGCCGACGAAGAACTTCTCCTGCACGCCCAGGCGCAGGTTGTTGAGCGCGGGGGCGACCTTCGCCAGTTCCAAGACGAACGCGCGGGCGCTGGGCGACAGCTTCGACAGCGCCTCGTTGAGCTTCTCCTGCTCGGCGGCGGTGAGTGTCCCGCCGGCGGCGAGCTTCGAGTAGGCGCCGAACGTCTCCGAGATGGCGTCGCCGACCCCGGACAGGGCCAGCTTGAGCGCGGCGAGGATGCCGATGCCGGCGCCGACGGCGGCGGGCAGCAGGCCCGCCGACTGGGCGGCGGTAGCCGCGGCGGCGGCGAACCCGAGCACGTTGGTAGCGGCGGCCGCCGCCCCCGCCGACACGACGGCCAGGCCGAGGCCCTTGATCAGCGCGCCGCCGAGCGACGCGGCTGCGGAGACTGCCTTTCGCAGGCTCCGGGTCAGCGAGCCGGTGTGGACGTTGATGTTGACGCGTGTGCTCTTCAGGCCGTCGATGGCCCGGCGAGCAGGTTTGGTGTCCGCGTCGACGCGGATCTTCGGCCGAGCCTTCTCGGCGGCCTCGTTCACCGACCGGCGTAGCTGCGTCGCAGACACGGCTACGGCGATCTTGACCTTGGCTCGGGCCTTCTCGGCGGCCTCCTTCACCGCCCGGCGCAGTTCCGTGGCGGTGACCTTGACCCCGACGGAGGCGACCACCTTGCTCTTGGCGGCCGCCTCCTTCACGGCCTTGCGCAGCTCAGTCCGCAGCCCGGTCGTTTTGACCTGGACCCCGATCTTGGCCTTGACCTTCTCCGCGGCCGCGTTGACCTTGGTGCGCAGGTCCTTGACGAAGCCGCGCAGGTCAGCGACTACCTGGACGTCAAGCTGTCCGGCGTCCTCACCCTGCCCCGGCTGCGTCACCTTCTCCGACCACCCTCACCCTGCCGGCAGCGGCCATTCGACGGGCCATCTGCGCGATACCGACCGAGCCCGGGGGGTGCTGGTTCCTACGCGCGTCGTGCGGTCTGGGGACGGTGATCGGCTTCTTCCTGCGGTGATCACTGGCCAGGACGGACATCTCCTCCAGGAGGAGAGCCAACAACTCCTCGTGCGCCGACCACGGCTGTCGACCCTCGCGGGGCTGCTTACACGCCGCGTCGGCGGGAAGGCTCCGTAGGAGCACCCGGACGCGGCGGAGTCCGATCAGGCGCGGGTGGTGCGCTGGGAGCCAGATGCGGCGCGCGTCGATGCCCTTGGCGTGGCCGGCGAAGTCCGCTTCGACGTCGTCCCACCGGCGGTGGAGGAAGAGGACCAGCCCAATGCTTCCCCCAGGCTCACCCCGTACTCCGCGAACGCGGTCTTCGCGAGGAGCAGGTACGCGCCGAGGCCGGGCCGGGCCTGGATCCACCGCTGCCACTGCTCCTCACCGAGCAGCTTCTCGAAGGCGCTCCGCAGTGCCCGGAGCGTCGCGGACACCAACTGCGGGTTGGTGGAGATGCGCTTCACCAGCGCACCAAGATCGACGTCGTCGGACTTGAGGCCGTTGCCGCCTTCCTCGCCGAGGAGGTCGACGATCAACGCGATCAGGTCGTCGAGCTCACCGTCGAACAGCGGGTCGAGGACGTCGGCGGGCAGCTCGCCGGGCAGCGTCCACTCCTGCCGCATCAGGATGAGCGGGATCGGCTCGGGCTCGCGCCGGGCTGCGTCGAGGTCGATGACTCTGGTGGCCACGGGTTTGCTCCTTCGTCGTAGGTCGTGGGCGTGGATCAGGGAGTGACCGGCGGGGCGAAGGCGCTGTCGTTGGTGATCATGTACCAGGCGTCGACCTCGTCACCGCCCAAGATCGTCAACCGCAGCGGCAGCTTCGTCTCGGGCGTCTTGTTCAACTCCAACTCGACCTCGGACTGGTTGAAGACCCGAGGCGCGATGAACCGGTACTGCTTGCCGCCGTCGAAGACGTCGAGGATCGCCAGGACCTCGTCCCTGTTGCCAAAGCCGGGCGGCGTGAACTTGTAGAGGTTCGGCGTGCCGCTGATCGACGCGATCTGCCCGCCGCCGTACACCGACTTGAAGTTCGCGCCGGTCCACTCCAGCAGGTCAACGTCCATGCCGGCGGCGTCGCCGGTCTGCAGGATCTTGACCGGGAAGTCCGACTGGTGGGCGTTGACCGGCTCGAATTCAGGGCTGGTCCGGAACCGGCACGACTCCGGGTTGGTCAGGCCCACCGGCAGGATGCCGTTCGTGGGCGCCTCCAGGCCGGTGGGCACGGTCGAGCCGGTCGGCCCCAGCCACAGCTTGACCCGCTTCGCCTGGACGATGTTGTTGGGACTGGTCACCGCTGCCTCCACCGACTGGGTTTGGTCGAGCGCACGGTAGGAGCGCTGGGAGGCTTACGTCTCGCGACCTCAGCTCAGCCCGAGGTGTTGTCCGGGTGAGCCACGATGAACAGCCGGTGCGTCCAGCACGGCTGCTGCGAGGCCCTGTCGGGCGCCCACCTGGCGGTGCCGACGGTGTACGCGTCGACGACCACCGGTCGGCCCGGGACGTGGTCGTCGTCGGCGAGCCGGGCCAGCACGATCATCGCGCCGTACAACAGCCGGTGGAGGGCGGCCTTGCCCGGCCGGCCGTCGGGATGCCCCCACGCCTCCACCTGCAGCTCGCGGCGGACGGTCCACAGCAGCCGGCCGTCGTCCCCGCCGGGCAGGGAAATCACCCGCAGGTGCGGGAACGGCGGTTCGTTGAGCCCCGACACGTGGTCCGGGCCACCGAATCCCTCGGCCACCACTGCGGAGTGCTTCAGCACGTCGATGGCCAGGGCGACGGCGTCGACGTCCGCGACCGACATGCCGCTCACCGCTTCGCGTGTCCTGCCCACCGCAGCGCGGAGGCCCGCTCGGCGGTCACCTGAATTGTGGCCCCGGGCAGGTATTCCTGACCGTTGTGCGTGTGGTGCGTGGTCAGCTCGACCTCGACCAGGTCGGCGTTCTCCGCCGGCTCGGCCGCCCGCGCGACGGCGGCGGGTCCGCTGGTCGGCTCAACCTCTGCGGTGGGCGTGGTCGGGTTGGTGGCTACGGCCAGGTCAGCCGCCGCGGCCACGGTCTTGTCGATGCTGCGGGTCATGGTGCACCTCCGTCGCAGGGTGGACGGCGCGCACAGTAGGCCCTCGGACGCTCTTACGTCCGGCGGCGGCCGGCAACGCTGTCGTGCAGCTGGCACAGCGCGGCGACCAGGATCATGTCGGACGAGTAGGCACGGTAGGCCGGCCGCGAAGGCTTCCGGTCAGGCTCGCTGAGCGCGTCGACGAGCCCGTTCGCGTACGCGGTGATGCGGATCAGCGGCAGTCCCGGGCGGTCCGGGCCCAAGATTCGCTCCTCAAGCACCGCCGTGGTCTGGTCGAGGATGTGGGCGAGCCGCGGGTCGCGGCGAGCGTCATCAAGGACCCCTTGGCCGTACTCGGCGCGCAGCTCGTCGATCGGCAGTAGCGGCCGGCCGCCGGAGCGGGGGGACCATTTCTTGCGCGACACCATCCGGGTGGCGACGAAGGCGAGGAAGCGGCCGCCGTCACCGCGGCGGGCGCCGAGGTGCATGTCCCACTCGATGGCCAGCATCAGGACGAGTCCACCCGCCAGAGCGAGCAGGAACCAGCTGCCGATCCACGTCGCGCCGGCGATGAGGACCAGCGCCCCGAGGGATGGCAGCAGCAGCCACGCGGTCAGCCACCGGGAGGCCCGCCACCGGTCGTGGCTGAGAACCAGGAGGGTCGGCGTGCTGAGTGCCCCGATGCTCGCCGTGAGCAGGAACAGGTCCGTGAGGGCGTGATCCCGATCCATCCCGCGACGATAGTGGTACGGGTCGAGGCTCGCAGGTGCCCGTTACCGGGCACGGAGTCGAGCGGCGACGTCCTGCACCGCTCGGCCCATGTACCGGGCCGGATCGTCCCGGTCGGTGCCGAATTCGGCGTCGACGACTCGGGGGCCGACGGAGGTGACGTGCCCAACCACCACCGCGCCGTGCACCTCGACCAGGTGCGCCTCGATCCCGCGGGCGATGCCCTCTGGGTCCTCGGACTCCGTGCAGCGGCACTGCGCGGTCAGCCCTGGTGTGGCGTCGCGATCGCGGGGGTGGCGCAGCTGCTGCCTCGCCGGCGCCCCGTAGTGCGTACGGTCGTAGTCCGGGCTGTCGAGCACGTACCGCAGGTTCGCGGGCACCTCTTGCCCGTGAGCGGCGCGATGCTCGGGGCGGACCTCGTCGTCGGCGCTGCTGCGCCAAGTCTTCGTCGGCGGGGCGTGTTCCTTGGCGGTGTCCGCGACCTGGTGAGTGATGGCCTGCACCCGGCGGGCGACCATCCGCGCCACTACCTGATCGAGGCCTTCACGCGGTCGGAACCGGGTACCCACGGTCCACCTCCGGAGGGACGGCGACGGCCTGCACGTCGATGAAGTCGACGTCGGGCACGCCGGGCACCATGTGCAGCCGGGGTTCGCCGGTGACGGTCCACGTCAGGTCTTCGGCGGGCTTGCCGACGGTGTCCCCGGAGTGCACCGGCCACACTGCTGGGTCGAGCCGCAACTTCCACGACCCGTCGGGCTGCTCGACCGCTGCGCCGTCGACCAAGTCCGTGACCGTGTCGTCGGCGCCGGGGATCGGGATGCCGTGGGCGTCGCGCGCGGCCGGGTGAGGTCGCCTGCGTACCAGGTAGAAGCCGTCCGCGAGCTGGACCGCCATCGGATCCACCCCCCCCTCGTCCCGGTGACCGGGGCGGCAGGCCCCGTGATGCCTGCCGCCCCGGCTACCCGCTCGCGCGCCTGCCGACTGGCGGCTGCGGGCTCGACCCCCCCGGGTCGGCGCGAACAGTAGGGGAGCCCGACCGGTTGTGTCTCGCTGGCCGCGCCCGCGCCCCGGATCGCAGCGCTGCCGGATCGTCCCGGGGGGCTCAAAGGGTGCGGTCGCTGCCGCCTCGTCGGCCGGGCCGCCACGGTGGACGGGTGTACCAGCGCAGGCTCGAAGGGCTCCAGCGAGGGCCTGCTCGGCCGTGATCTCCGTGTCACGGCACTCACGCTGTGGCGGCACGTGGACGCATTTCAGTGACCCGGGTCGACGCACACCCGAAGTCGGCTAAGTCACCGGATGCACCCAAGGAACAGCCTCTACCTGCGGAAACGTCCACAGGGGCAGGTGGGTCAGGACGCGTCCGCAGAGAGCGACGGCACACCACGCAGAACGACCAGTAGGATGCTGTTTCGGCAGACGTTCCTCCCAAGCCGCGGGAGCAGATCGGGTCGTCCTCAGGGATCCCGGGTGCGAACCGAGACCCCGGGAGATGGAGGTACGTCATGTCGAACCGGACCAGGGTTCGCCGGCAGTCACGCCGGAGCGCCCCCAGGCCCAACCGCTTCCCCCGTCCACGGGTGAAGTGGAAGAGCGTCGCTAACTCGGTCTCGCTGGTTCTCAACCTCGCGGCCCAGGCGGTGAAGCTCTACCGGTCCTGGAAAGGCCTGTAGCCGCGCCTGATGGCACGGCTACAGGACCGGTGAGGGACGCTCCACTCGACGCTTCGCGGGCTGAGGGTGGGGCGTTCTTCGTTGTGCGCCGCACGTCGTAGCGGTCTACTTCTGCGACGTGTCACCGCTTCCGCAGTGTGTCATAAACACCTGATTAGAAGTAGAGAACCCGTGTACCCAACTTCCAAGCCGAAGTGTTATGCGATACAGTCCCGGCCGCTCTGACGTGCGGATTCGCCGGTTGTAACAGTAGCTCGGAGTTCAGTGCGTCTTCTGACACACCGGCCGCTCGTCTCATCCGCAGCCACCCGAACGGGCCAATCCTGCGCAAGCCCTCCGACCAGGGTTTTCGTACAGGCGTTTTCCTAGGATGGGATACGCAGCGTGCGGTGCGCCGCTCAGTACGGGCGAGGGACGGTCCAGCCGGGCCGGGTGTAGACCCGCCTGCCAGCCAGCCGCCACCGGTCCATCGTCGACATCGGCGGCACTCCGGCCGTCGGTGCGCCGGCTGTCGGGGGCGACGACTCGTAGCTCACCGACTGGCCCTCGGCCGACACCGACTTCACCCGCCGGCGCTGGCCGCCCGCATCGGCCAGCAGCCGAACGCTGGGGTGGGCGTAGGCCGCCGACGCGGTGATCCACCGGCGGATCGGCCCGTACTCCGGCTCCCGGGAGTCTCGACCCCACAGGTACTCCACCGTGTAGAGGCCGGTCGGCTGCAGGTGCGCGTCGAGCTCGGCCGTCACCTGCACGATCGACGCGACCGGATCCTCACCGAGGGGCCAGGTGCCGTCCCAGCCCGGCTCCAGGCCGGTCTCGGTCCGGCTGAGCGGGACGAGCGGGTAGCCCAGGTACGCCTCGGCGTCCGCCGTGGCGTCGCGGATCGCGTCCGTCACCGCCGCCACGACGTTGTCGTCGTCCGGGGCGAGCCCGGCCCGTCGGGCGACCTCGCCGACGTCGACGACGAGCGCCGGCTCGCTGGGTGCGGTCACGGCGGGAACGGTAAGGGCCGGGGACAGCTTGTGTCCCCGGCCCCAGATGCCGTCCGCTACTCGCGCTCGGCTTCGCCCTCTACGGCCTTCTCCTCGGCGACCAGCGCGGTGGCCACCGCGCGGTGCACCTCGGCGCCCGCCGGGTAGAGCAGCGACTGAAGCACCGTGGTGATGCCCGGCCGGCGGAACCGCACGTGTACGCGCCGCTTCGCGACGACCACCAGCTTGTCGCCGGTCAGGTCGAACACGTCGGCGATGCGGACCTGGTGGCCCTCGTCGTCGACGTAGCCGAGCGTCTCACCGGCCGGGGCCGGGGGCTGCGGCGCCGGCCTCGGCAGCTCGGGCGGCCCGGCGGGCGGGTCGAGCGGCGCGACGGGCGAGTCCAGCACCTGCCGACTCCCCGCCGGCGGTTCGATGTGCGCCGGCGGCTCCAACGGCGACGGTGACTCGACCGCCGGCGCGCTGGTCTGCTCGTCGGTGGCCGGGGGTGTCAGCGGCGATGGGACCAGATGCCCGGCGGGCGCCGGGGCCTGCTCGGCCTGCTGCTCCGCCGAGGGCTCCAGCGGCCCGACCGCCGTCGACGTGCCGGCCAGCGCCACGCTGGCCGGCTCCCCGGCCGCCGCGGCGGTGGCCTCCACGGCGGCGGACCGCTCCTCGGCTGACGGGGTGGCGGCCGGCGCCGGCTTCGCCTCGGTGGTTTTCCTGCGCTGCGGTGGCATGGCGATCTCCTCCTGGTGGCTGCCCGGGCACCGTAGGCAGCCGCGCCGGCTTACGTCCCCCACGCACACGTCGGGCCCGGCAGGATCGCTCCTGCCGGGCCCGAACGGTCCCCGCTGCCCCCCAGCGGCGGTGGATTACTCAGCGACGTACAGCGTCCCCGTGACGAAGGCCTCCGGCCGGTCGACGGTCAGCGCCAGCCGCTCGCTCGCCCGGACGGTGAGCGCGCCCCGCTCGAACTGGTCGCGGTTCTCGGTGCTGATCTCGATCGCCAGCTCACGCCGGTCGAACAGCTGGCAGCCGAGGCCGAACGCTCCGAGCAGGTACCGGCCCTGCGGGATCGCGGTGGTCGCGACGACCGGGAGCCGCCACACGCGGGTGTCCGCGCCGAGAGCGATGGAGGTGACCAGGGTCAGGCGACCGGTGTTGTCCTCCTCCAGCTCCATGTCCTCCCAGTCGAGCGGGTTGACCACGACGCCGGTGGCGTCCATCTCGGCCAGCTGCACCCGGGTGATCGCTCGGCGCAGCGTGGTGGTCTTCACCTCCGTCGGCGCGGCCGGCGTGCCGTCGGTGGGCTGGTTGTACGTCTGCACACCGGTGGTCTGCAGGATGCCCCGCATGTTCGGGTTGGCGCCGTCGCCATTGAGGATCTGGTCGTCCTCGGACTTGCGCACACCCTCGCGCATGTTCCGGTCGACCACCCCGCGCAGCCGCGGCTCGTCTTCGAGGACGGTCTTGTGGATGTAGTCGACGTGCGCGACCTCGGCCATCGGGTAGACGACGGTCTCGAAGGTGATCTTCGACTTCGGGGCGAGGCCGAAGGTGTCGGTGTCGTTGCCGACCGGCGCGCTGACGCCGTCGGCCGCCGACCGTTCCCGCACCGGCCGCGCCGCGTTGACGAAGCCCGTCTGCCGGATGCCGTAGATCATCGCTGCGGTCGTGGTCTCCGGCGGGAACAGGTCCCGCAGGTGGGTGCGCCGGGGCAGCTTCTCCACCAGGGGGCGCTGCTGCTGCGAACCGAAGCCCTGGGCGGTGTAGGTGCCCGCGCTGAGCGACCAGACGTCCTTCTGGCCCGGCTCCTGGTCGATGTCGCTCCACCACGAGCCCTCGCCCCTGTAGGTGAAGCCGTGCGGCGACGGCGCGGACTTGTAGCTGGTCCACGAGTCGGAGTCCAGCATCCGCTGGCCGACGCTCTTGTACTCCGGGCCGGGCTGGTTGGCGCTGCGGGCGGCCGGCTCACCGTCCATGCCGTTGAGGTAGGCGTCGATGTTCGTGAAGCCGGTCTTCGCCTGGATGATCTGCTGGATCTGCTGGGCCTCGGTGAAGGCCTGGAGGAACGCGGCGTTCTTCGCCTCGTCGACGACGATGGTGCCGTCGCTCTTGACCTCGAACGCGTCGGTGATCTGGTCCGCGACGGCCTTCTTCTCCTTGAGCGCGCGGTGCAGGGCCTTGATCTCGTCCTTGTCGATGGTGTCGGTACGCATGATCGGTTTGCTCCTCGGGGCACGGTCCGCGCAGGGATGCGCGGGAGTGTGGTCTCGTGCGCCCGGGTTGCGGTTTCGCGTCGGCCCGGCCATCGCCGGGACGCGCCCGCAGGCCACAGCCCTAGGCTGCGGCACACCGTAGGGACCGATCGGGGTTAGCGTCTCGCGCAGCGGAAAGCCGGGCCCACCTCGCGGTGGGCCCGGCTTCTTTGAGCAGGTCAGCCGATGGTGGCGAGCATCCGCTTGATCTCGTCCGGGTCGATGGCAACCTTCCGCTCCACGTCCTGCGGAACCCCGGTTTCACCCGTCGTGGCGTCCACCTCGGCGGTCTTGGTGTCCGTCTCGCCGGTCGTCTGCGCCTCGCCCTCGGCAGCCGGCGACTCGGTGGTCTTGCCGCCGGCGTCGAGCGGCGCCCCGTGCACCAGCGCACCGATCCGGTCGAGGGTGCCGGCGAGAAGTTCGTCCTCCTCGGACCAGGTGCCGTCACTCTTCGTGCCGACGGTGTCGAGGGCGAGCACCCGAGCCGCGTCGTCCAGCACCAGGGCGGCGACGGACTTCACGCCGGTCGACCCGGCCGGCTGGATGGTGGCGACGATCTCCACCTCCTCCGGTGTGCCCATCTCCACCTCGCCGTCGCGGATGGTGTACGGGATCTCGAAGGTCTTGGGGTCGCTGTCGCCGCCGTGCCGGGTCGCGACGACCCGGTCGTTCCAGGTGCCGACGATGTATACCCACACGTCGTCGCCACCGCGACGGGCGCCCAGCAGCGCCTCAGCCGCCGAGCGCAGCCGATCGCGGCGCTCCTCGAAGGACCCTGCCAGCACGTCCATCACCTTTACTTCCACGTCGTCGACCGACCCGCCGGCGGCGGGCTCAACCGAGGCGAACAGCTCCTCGTCAGCGGTGTCACCGTCGTCCAGGCCGACCATGTCGTCGTCCCAGCCCAGGGACTTACCACCGGTGTTCTTGTCCTTCTGGGCGGCCTTACGGCGCCGCTGCTCCGCGTTCCACTTCCGCCGGCGGGACCGTTCCTCGTCGCGGGCGCCGTCGAACGTCTCTTGCCAGGCGCGGCGCCGATCACCCTCGGCCAGCTGGAGCTGCCGCCGCTCGTCGCCGGACGCCTTCTGGACCTGCGCGTCGGCGGCTGCGCGGCGCTTGCGTTCGGCAGCCTGCTCGTCCTGCAACGCTTGGTCGACGCGGTCACGTCGCTCCTGCTCGGCGGCGCGCTCCTTCTCCAGCGCCGTCGCGCCCTCAGGCGGCTTCTTCTTGCCACCCCCACCCCCGCCGCCGGACGGCTTGACGTACTTCGGGTCTCCGGCGAGGACGCGGGACAGCCAGTTCGGGGGAAGGCCCTCGGCGGTGCCGCCCGGGCCGGCCGGCGCGGCCCCGCCGCTGCCGGTGGCGGTCCACTGCCCGTCGGATGCCCGGGGCTGGGTCGGGTCGAACTTGAACCCCAGTTCGTCGTCGACGAAACCGGCCGGCTCGTCCTGGTCGACGTCGGTCATCCCACCGGCGGTCTTCACCCCGAGGGTCGTCGACAGTGGCGCGGCGCCGTGCAGCACGTCGGACCACTCGAACAGGTCCACCTCGGTGAGCAACCGCTTGCCGCTCTTCTGGTCACGCCGCGCGCCACCCCTCGCCGGCCGGTACCCGATGGACCACTGCCCGTCGGGGCCGAAGAACTTCGCCGTCTCGTAGGCGTCCCGACCATCCTGCACGGCCAGGTTGTACTGGCCTTTCACGTACAGGGCGCCGGCCGCAGCCGGCCACGGGTCACCGTTGGGCAGGGTCGCCGGCAGGCGTTCGTCGCCAGGCGGCCATTCCTCCTGCACGAGAGTCTTCGCCACCGGGCGGGCCCAGTCGTGGAACCGGACACCCTTCATCTTCCGCTTGGCGAGGGTCTTCGCGTACGCCCCGGGAACGACGATGTCGTCCTGCTCGTCGGCGATGCCGGTGATCGACACCAGCGCCTCGACGATGCCCTTCTCGTCGTCGTGCCCCAGCAGCGAGCCGGTGACGGCGGACTTGTACTCGAGCTGCTGCATGGGTGCCCTCCGGGTAACACGCTCGTGGTCGTGGGCATCGTGGCCGACCAGCTCGGCTACCGTCTCGGACCGGTCTGCACCTGGTACGTCGGCTCGTCAGGCGGGCACCGCCGGCGCTGGGGTGAACCGGCGAGCAGACCACCGTGACTGGCAGCGGCAGCCGATGACCTCCTGAGCCGGGCCGAGCGGATCGCGGGGGAACCGCAACGCGGCGTCGCCGACGGCGAAGGTCTGCCCCACCTTGCGGACCTGCCCGTCGACGTCCGCGTGGCTGGAGCGCACCAGGTTGTCAGCGCGGGTACGCCAGGTAGCCACCACCTCCCAGCCGAGCTGGGCGAGCAGCTTGCCCGCGGCGTACCGGCCGGCCTCCAGCGCGGCCGGCGCGGCCGTGGCGGCGAGCCGCCGCGCCCACCCCGCTACGTCCCAGCCACGCACCTGAGCCACCATGTCGTCGAGCGTCAGCCCATCCGCGTCGAACTGGCTGATCCTGGCGGCCAGCTGCGCGGCCGCGTTCCCGGCGGCGACACCGACGGCGGCGGCCACGGTGCTCACCGCCGCGGCGGTCGCAGACGTCACCGCGCCGGCGGCGAGGACCGCGCCGGTCCCGCCCGACGGTTCGTCTACGGGTGCCTGTCCGGTCAGCGTGACGCCCATCGCGCCGGCGGCGGCCGCCCCAGCGCTGGCGAGTAGCGGCCCCACTGCCGCCTCGGCCTCCCGCCGCCACGTGTCCGGGTCGACGGCCTGCTCCGCGTTGAGAGCCTTCCTCCCCACTCGGGTATCCGCCGGCATGGTCGGGTCCGGCTGCCAGTGGCGGGTGCCCTTACGGGTCTTCGGTGACTGGAGCCGGGCCACCGTGCGCTCCACCCACCTGGTGGCCAGCCCGGCGAGCGCCGCCGCGACCAGCGCCTCCGCCTGGTCCTGCGCTGACCCGTCCACGTCGGAGTGCGACCAGTCCAACAGCGCGTCTGCGGCGGCCTTCACCTGCCGCACGTCGACCGGGTGGCGGCGGGTGGGAGGCAGCCCTTTGCGTCGGATGGTGTACGGGGCGCGGACCTTGCTCTGCGGGCCCGCCGGCGACTCCCCGCCGCCGTCGGCGGTCCTCGCGGTCGCGGCGGTGGGCTTCGCCGGCCCTGTGGGCTTCGGTGGCGCGGGAGGCTTCCCGGCGCCCGGTTGGCTCTGCCCGGGAACTGGTTTGCCAGGTTGCCCTCGCTGCGGTTCCCCGTCCGTCTCGCCGCCCTCGGCGGCCTCCTGCGGGGCGGCCTGCTCCTCAGTCGGCGCGGCCGGCAGCTGCACCCGCTTCGCGGCGCCGGGGCTCTGATCCAGCGGCGTCTTACCCTGCGGGAGCCACAACGCCTCGGTCTCCGGGGTGGACACCACAGTGATCCCCGCCAGCTCCGCGTACGACTTGATCGACCGCAGGCCGGCGGCGACCTCCTCGCGGGCCTCCAACCGGCGGGTGCGCTGGGGGAGTTGGAGTTCCGGGACGTCCTCGGTGTTGAACCACGGTTCGAGGTCCTCGTCCTCCGGGTCGTAGAACGCCACTGCGATCAGCCGCAGGATGCTGGCCATGGTGATCGACCAGAACATGTAGCCCTCGGCCTCGGCGTTGGCGTACGTCCGCTCGGCCGCGTTGCCCAGCTGCGACTCGGGGACGCCCAGGGCGGCGAGGGTTTCGATTTTGGCGTTCTTCGCCAAGTTCTCGTACTGCATGTCGCGGGGGTGAGCGGACAGGTCGATGTACGCCAGGCCGTCAGCTGTGACGACGGAGACCTTCCCGGCGTCGACCGGGCCGCTGCCGAAGCGGCGCTCGAGCTTGCCGCTGTCGGTGTTGTTCATGTCGCCCTTGACGGCGATGATCGCGCGGGTCTGCCCGTCGTTGCTCATCCACGTCACGTTGACGAGGCGGCCCAGGTCGTCCATCTCCACGGACAGGCCGGCGGCGGTGATCGGGATGGACGAGGCGTACGGGTCGAGCGGGTGCGGGTTGCGGATCCACCGCACGTGTTCGACGGGCACCGCACGGACCGATCCGTCCAGGGTGGTGGTCTCGAACCGGTCGATCATCTTCTCGTCGCGGGTTGGCACCGGCTTCGTCCGGCCGGGCGGCAGCAGTTCCAGCCGACTGACGTCCCCGGCGCGGGTCAGTGGGGCCTCGACGAACACGCCGCGTTCGGACAGCAGGAACTGCGCGGCGATCCGCTTGCGCAGCGCGGGCCCGGACTCCAGGGCGTTGGCCTTCGGCCCGTTGAGCAGCCGGTACATCGGGTGGTCGTCTACTACCTTCTCCGACCCGGGGTACCGGTACTCGAATCGGCGGTCCATTACCTTGTTGCCGATGGTGTCGATGCCCTTGTACATCCAGATGGACCGCTCGTAGGCCTCGGCCACCGCGCGCTCCACCGGCCAGGTGCGGCGCCGGGACCGTAGCCTGCCGGCGAGGCCGTACGTGCTGTCCCACGCCCCGGCTGACGACGCGTACCCGTAGGACTTGCCTTCACCAGCAGCGGTGCTCTTGCCGCGTAGGAGTGGAAACCAGCTCACAGGTCACCCCCGGCCCAGGATGAGGCCGATGCCGGCCAGGACCACGCCTGAGAGAGCGACGCCGAGCAGCGGGTGGACGAGGAAAGCGACCGCCAGCACCGTGCCTGCTCCCACGAGTAGGCAGGCAGCCCCGATCGCCTCACGGCGGATCGCTGGGTTGCGAGGCGGGTGAGATGGCTCCGGGCGCGTGGTCACGGCCCGGACGTTAGGTCCAGCTCGCGGCTACCGTCGCGCGCCGCCCACGCCCATGATGTCGGTGAGCGCGGGCATCGGAGGGCGGCCGTAGTCGAGGGGCTGCTCGTGTTGGCTTTGGCATTCGGTGTAGAGGCCGCGGTGGATCGGGCACTTCCTGTTGCGGCGGGTGCCGATCGGTCCTCCCCGCAGGTGGGCGTTGCCCTCGGTGACGACGATGCACCGCTCGTCGGCGACGTCGTCGTAGGGGCGGCGGCAGGACTGGCAGTAGACCTCAAGGACGTCGATGCTGACGGTGGTGTTGATCAGCAACGTGCCGAGTTTCACGGTACGAGCGACGATCTCCGCTGCGACCGGAACGGTGGTCGCGGCTACCCACGTGTGGTTCATGTGGTCCCCCCCTTGACACATCTCGCGGCACCCGGGGGGCGGTACGGCATGTCGGCAAGGGCCTGCCGAGATGCTAACAAGACCCGCCGCCTGACTTCGTCCCCGCTGGGTGCGAACCGTCACGGCACACGCTTTGTTCATCTATGAGCGCGTGCACTCTGTACTGGCGGCAGAGCATAATGTGATCAGCTACCGTCCCGTCAAGGGGACTGGACGCACGCGGGATTTCCGTCCACCACATTTGACGCTTCAGGGGAGCCGTGGCAGGCTCTGCCGCTATGCGAGACAGCCACATGCCCCCGGACGAGCTGTTCGCCGCGCGCCTCAACTACCTGTTCGAGACCAAGCGGCGGCCAGACGGAAAACCGTGGGAGAACTCCCAGGTCGGGGCTCAGTGTGCGCTGTCCCGACAGCAGATCCACAACCTTCGCCACCCGACCGGCTCCGGCCGCGGTCCGAAGTACGACACCATCACCGCCCTCGCCAGGTTCTTCAAGGTCGACCCCAACTTCTTCTTCCAGCAGGCCGAGGATCCAGCGCCGGCGGCGTCCACTGAGGACGAGCTGACGAGCCGCCTGGCCGGTCTCGGGGTGACGCACGTGGCCGCGAATCAGGTCGGGGAGGATCTCGCCCAGATGCGCAAGACGGTGCTGGAGGTCCTTGCGACGATCGAACGCCTGGAAGCGGCGAATGGTCAGGGCGGCACCAGCCCTCCAGCGTAGAGCCGCACCAGCAAAGGGGACAACGACCACGGGACGGACGGTGAGCCTTGGAAACCCCAGCGGGTGATCTCCTTGAGAGATTGACGCTACCCACACCCTGGAACCTGACGGCCTTGGTCGGGCAGATCGCTCGCCTCCGCGGGCGAACCATCCAGCTCATTCCCGCCGAGATGCACGGCATGCACGGGCTCTGGGTCGCCACGCCACGCGCCGACTACATCGCCTATCCGGCCCGCTCCGGGCCGTTCAAACGAGCCGGCGTCGTGTTGCACGAGATCGCGCACATGGTGCTGGAGCATCCATCTCGGGACCTGGCTGAGCTGGAAGGCCTGATCAGCGAGAGCCCGTACAACCGGCACCACGAGGTCGAGGCGAACGAGTTCGCCGCGGCGATCCTCCACCGTGCCGACTCTCCACCAGCGCCACCTCAGCCGGTCGACCAGGACCTGCTCTGCGTCATCGACACTTTCGGATCGGACACCCCCACCTATGATCTTCACGGCACTCGTGGCTTTAGCGGCGCTGTGCGCCGGCGCCTACACCGCATCTACCCTGCGCGGTGGTAGTCGCGTCCCCTCGCGCACATGGATGGGAGTCGCGCTGCTCTGCCTCGCGCTGGCGCTGGCGGTCTTGACCCCTGACATCCGCACCGGCCTGAACGACCTGGCCGGCGTGCCCCACGTCTCGCGGCTGATCTCACACGCCCTCACCATGTGGGCGGCCACCGCGGCACTGTGCATGCTCGTCTACTGGACGCACACCCCGCAGACCACCCAGCGGGCCGTCTACATCCGGCAGGCCATCGCCGCCGCCGCCACCGCTGTGATGGCCACACTGTTCGTGATCGCCCGTACCCCGGCCACCAACCAGGAATGGTTCAGCACCTACGCCAACCGGCCGCCGATCGCGCTCTACATGATCGTGTTCGGTGGGATGCTCACCTACACCCTGATCGACCTGGCCCGCCTGTCGCTGCGCTACGCCCGCCGCCTCACCGGCAGGCGAGTCACCCGGCTCGGGCTGCACCTGTTCGCCGCCGGCGGCCTGGTCGCCCTCGGATACTCCGTGACCATCATCGTCGTCGCCGTTATCGAGCTGGCCGGCGGTGACTTCACCGCCGACTGGACGAAGTTCTCGTACGTCTGCCAGCTGCTCGGCATCGGCCTCATCGTCATCGGGTCGGTCCTGCCCGGAACCGCCAACGCCAGCGCGGCTGCCCTGCACCGTGCGCAGGACGCCCACCAGACCGAGCTGATGGAGCCGCTGTGGCGGGCCATCGTCCAGGCCCACCCGGCGATCCCGCGCCGCCAGCCCCGCCCGACGCACCTCTGGGGGCGCATGACGGCCTGGGCGGCCAGCTGGATGGGCGACGGACGGTCACTCAGCCGCCGGGTCCTGGAGATCCGCGACGGTTACCTCCAACTGGCCCCATGGTTCGACGGCCACGTGCAGACCCGCGCCATCGCCCTCGGCCGGCAGGCCGGACTGTCCGGGCTGGACCTGCAGGCCGTCGTAGAGGCGGCAGTCGTCGCCTTGGCGCTGGACGCGAAGGCCCGCGGCGAAGATCAGGCCGGCACCGGTGAGGTGGAGCCGGGCGGCGAAGACCTCACCGGTGAAGTGCGGTGGCTCGGCCGTGTCTCTCAGGCCCTTGACCGCTCCCCGGTCGTCGCCGAGCTGCTAGCCGAGCGGGAGCACGCGCGGCTGGAAGGTCGCAACTGGGTGTCCAAGACCCTCGACGACCTCGGGTTCGGACAGGCGCAACAGTGAGCGTTCAGGCAGACACCAGTACACCGACCAGCACTGCCGGGCGGACCGCGCACCTGGTTACGGAGGTGCTCCAGCCGGCGGTGTGGGCGGCGATCATGCCCGTCGTCGTCGCCCTGGTCGCGTCGCCGACCCTGACGGCCGGCGCCGGGTGGGGTGCCCTCGCCGCACTGTTCTCGGCGGTGATCCCGTTCGGGGCGATCCTGTACGCGAAGCGCACCGGCCGGGTCACCGACCACCACATCAGCCAACGAGAGCAGCGCAAGGGCGTACTCCTGGTCGGCATCGCCTCGGTCCTCGCCAGCCTGGTGCTGTTCCTGCTCCTCGGCGCACCCCGGCCGCTGATCGCGATGATCGCCGTCATGCTGGTCGTCCTCGGCGTGTCGACGGCGATCAACCAGGCGTGGAAGCTCTCGGCGCACTCGGCCGTGTCGGCCGGGTCGTTCGCCGTCCTCGCCCTCCTGATCGGACCAGGTTTCGCCGCCGGGGTGCTCGTGGTGGCGCTGATCGGCTGGTCCCGGGTGTATCTCCGGGCGCACACCATCGCCCAGGTCGTGGCCGGCGCGGTGCTCGGCGCGGCCCTCGCGGCCGCCGTGTACGCCGCCATCGCCTGACCCTTGGTGCGGCCCGCGTCCGACGGGGGTGGACGCGGGCCACACCAAGGCAGGTTAGGCCAAAAGCCGAGACCGCTGTACCTCCGGCTCGTACACGGCCAGGCACACGGCCTCGGCCCGGTCCGGCGAGCGGATGCCGCGGGCGCGCATCTTGTCCTTGGACTCCACCACCGTCTCGCCGGCGTTGTTCGTCGAGTAGCGGGGCGCCGACAGCTGCGCGATCGTCCGATCGTCGACCCGCAGCCGCAACATCGACTCGCCGTCCTTGCGCGGCACCAGCAGCGACCGCATGGCCAGCCACAACTCGTCGCGCTTCTTCGCCGGGCGCAGCGTCGCCGCATCGTAGGAGCGGCGCACGCTCTCCCGCACGTCGACCTTGACGATCTCCGCCTTGTGCTTGCCTTCCTCACCCCAGCGCTCCAACTGCGAGTACACCGCCCACCCGACGCCGATCACGTCGACCTTCACCCGCACCGGCGCCACCGTGCCGAGCCGGTCGGCGAGCTGCTGCGCCCGGTGGATCTGCTGCAAGACGCGCCCGGCGACGTCCACCGCGTTGGCGTTCGCCGACCCCGCGCTGGCGTGCTCGATCGTCAGGAGGTCACCGACGCATCGGGACACCACCACCTCGTCGCCGCCGTCGGCAGCGACGTCGACGCCCAAGCGCACCCAGGCGCCGCGGCGGACCAGGAGATCGCGGCGCTCCTCGGCCAGTTGCAGGGAGTTCAACGGCACGTAGGCTTCGTCGCCGGGCTCGTCCGAGTTGTAGGCGGTCTCCACCCACATGCTGGGGATGAGGGTATTCGGGCCCCCCTTGGGGAACCGGGCGTGGACCTTGGCCTCCACGTAGCGGCTGTCCGGACCGTGGTCCTCGATCGCGTTGGCCACCCACGCCTCGTCGACCAGGTGCGACGACAACCGGTGCGGTGGCACCGCAGGCGGGCACGACCGGCACATCGGTGTCTCTTCGCCGGTGAATGCCGGTGTCGAGTACGCCGACAGGCGGATCTGGTTGACCCGGTCTGCCAGGCACAGCTTCTCGAACCACGAGCCCTCGTCGTCCGTGGGCGGGTTCCCGATCACCAGCATCCGCGAGTTGGAGCCGGTCATCAGACCGGCCATGTTCCGGCCGATCTTCGGGGCGATGCCGCCGCCCTCGTCGACCACCAGGAGGAGGTTCGGCGAGTGGATGCCCTGCACGGCGTCCTCGGAGTTCGGCGCCGCGGCGATGCCGTACGCGACCACGTGCTCCAGGCCCTGCGAGTCGGCGAGGGTCCACTGCGCCTGGTCGACCCGCCCGGGCAACCCGGCCCGGGTGACCCCGCGCCGGATCTCCGGCCACACCTGCCGCAGCACCTGCCGCCAGCGGGGCGCGATCGTCACCACCACCGCCGTCCCCGGCGGGTACACGCACGCCCAGTACGCGGCCGCCAACGACGCCGATTTGGTCTTGCCGGTGCCGAACGCCGACGGCACGGCGGTCTGCTGGTGCGTGGTCAGCGACCGGAGCAGCCGCTTCTGCCCCGACCACACCGCATCTCCGAGGACCTCCTCGACGAACCCGACGGGGTCGCCCTGCCAGAGGGCGTACGCCGTGCCCAGCTCTGTGTGGGAGGTGGCCAGCAGCACCGCCAGGTCCTGCTCGTCCAGGTCCGCCATGACCCGCTTGCGTGCCTTCGGTGGCACGGACAGCAGGTCCGACAGCAGGGCACTGCCAAGGGCGGAGCGGCCCTTCGCCGCTGTGCCCCTCGCCTTCGTTCTCTGCTGCACCGTCTACCCGACTCCGGACGCGACCTGGGGGGTGTCCACCCGCACAGGGTCGCCGCCGGGCAGCCCTTACGTCGCTGCTCTACTCGCTCGTCTCGTAGCCGGCATAGGCGTCACCGAACGGCTGCGGCACCCAGTCCTCGCCCGGCCGCCAGTCGCTCGGCACGACCTCGATCTCCACGAAGAGCTGCTTCGGGTTGGAGGGGCGCCGGTAGATCGCGTGGATGACCCGGCGGGTGTTGTCCGGCAGCAGCACCTCCCGCTCGCCCTCGTTCAGCGTCAAGTCACCCTCGACCCATAACGCCGGCTGTCCCTCCGGGATCTTGATCATCCACTGCACCGGGTTGTACTCGAAGTACGCCTTCGCCCCAACGGACGTTGAGTGGAAGGTCGGCACGTCAAATGTCTGCCCGACCAGCCGCTGCAACCGCTCGTCGTCGTCCGGCTCGCCGAGCTTCCCGATCATGCTTTCGAGGATCTTCGGTGGGCTGCCCCGGAACACCACGAACGACTCCGGCGCCGGGGATTTCGCGATCGCCGACCGGACCGCGGTGATCCTGTCCATCGTCCAGTGGTCCGGCTCGGTGCCGTCCTGGTCGAAGGTACGCAGGGCTTCGTTCATCTCCTGGTAGCGGTCGCCCGTGTAGTCGACGACCGCCTCTCGCTCCTCATCGGTCAGGTCCGGTGGCTCCAGGTTCTCGACCGCCCAGTCGATCGCGTCGTCGTCGCTGGCGAAGCGGCGGGCATCGCGCATCCCACCGCGCTCCGCCGGCGTCGGCCGGCGCGGTCCGCCGGCACCAGCCAGACCGCCGGGGACGGCCGAGCCGGCGCCCGGCTTGCGGGCGAACCGGCCGTCCCCATCACGCGGGTGCAGCTCCTCCCGGAAGTTCTTGCCCGCCACGCTGTATCGGGCGACCAGCAAGGGCTGAGACACGTTGGCGGCGATCACCCCGGGATGGTGACCGCCGCCAGCACCTAACGTCGCTCAGCTGCTCTGCTTCTTCTTCCAGGTCTCGTACTGCTGCTTCGACAGGTAACCGGCGAACGCGTCACCGATCGGCTGCGGCTTCCAGTTCGGGCCCGGCTTCCACCCCTTCGGTACGACCTCTACCTCGACGTACCACTTGTGGTCCTTGGGGTCGACAGGGTTGCGGTAGACGCCGTGGATCACGCGGTGGGTGTCCTCGTCGAGGAGTACCTCTCGCTCACCGGTGTGGGAACTCAGCTCCGGCCGGTTGACGTACAAGGCCGGGTGGCCCTTCGGAACCCGGATCATCCACTGGACCTCGCTGATATTAAAGGCTGCCTGCCGGCCGATGGACGTGGAGTGGAACGTCGGTGAGGTGAACGTCTTGCCGACCAGCGCCTTCATCGAGTCCGGGTCGGCGAGGTCACCGCCGAGCCCCTTCAAGATCGCGGGCGGAGAGCCACGAAAGACGATCATGTCCTCGGGTGCTGCGGCCTTCTTGAACGCCGACCGCAGCCGCTTGATCTTCGTCTTCGACAGCTGGCTGCCGCTGCCTGGCACTCGAAGCTCGCCGTTGATCGTGGAGTAGCCGGAGCCGGTATACGACTTGATGGCCAACTCTTCGTTGTGGGTCAGGTTGGGCTTGGGCATGTTCTTCTTGGCCCACGCGTCGCCCTCCTTGTTGGCCCAGAACCGGAGGGCACCGGCCATGCCGGCGCTGCCCGACGCTCGCCGTTCCAGTTCCCGCTCAAGCTCCCGGATGGCGGCGGCCTGCAGGGCCTTGGTGTTCATGAACTCGAGGTTCGATGCGACCCACCCGGCGGGTTCCTTGTGCGTCTGGATGTGCTCCTTGACGCTGGGCCAGCTCTGGTGCTCCTCACCCTTGTCGGCGAGCTTGTTGAGCCGGTTGACCGCGCGAAGCCACTTCTGCCGATCGGCGTAGAGGCCCTCGCCGTCGGCGAGACGCTGCTGGAGCACCGCGCTCGTGATCGGGCTCTTGGGGTCCATCAGCGCGGCGAACGCGTTGGGCTCCCACTTCTTGCGTTCCTTCTTGATGAACCGGCCACGGGCGTCACGTGGGTGCTGGGCCGGATTCCAAGCCTTCTCGTCGACCTCGTCGACGGGCTGGACAACGAAGCGAGGTATGGAAAAGGCGGGCACGACCGGGATCGTGCCCGCCTCTTCAGGCTTGCGTCGCGGGTTAGGCGAGCAGAGCCTTCGCCGCCGCGGCCGGAGTCGAGTACTGCTTCGCCTCGCCCAGCTGGTACGCCGGCCCGTACACGTCGGGGTGGGAGAGGACCTGGGCCGGACCGCCGTCGCGCTTGTACGCCTGAAGGACCTGCCACACGTAGGTGGTCGCGGCGGCCACGTCCGTCCCGCCGGCGGTGGTCGGCACCCAAGCGGCGGCCGTCTTCCCGTCGGTCCAGACCAGCCCGAGGACCTTGCTGCCCGCGCTCACCGGCGCGGCCTGCACCGGCCCGGCCGGCCTGGTGGGGAACACCTCGGCCTGCGCGACCACGGTCAGACCGGCCTCGTCTTCGCTGGCGTGCCGGCCCTCGACCGTGCCAGTCTCCGTGTCGTCTGCCATCGGTACCCCGCCTCCTCGTTCTGCCATCGCCCACGCGACAGCGCGGGATCACCCTGCCTGGGATCTCGGTCTTGCGTCAGCCGGCGACGGCCTCGCGGTACGCATCGCCGAGCAGCTGGTAGTCGTCCGGGCTGAGCCGGGAGTCGGCGTTCACGGTCGCCCACGAGTCAACGCCGGGCACGGGGGAGTCGGCGACCCCCCACCGCTCGGCGTCGGACGCGGTCGGCGCTTTCGGCCACTCCCGGATCCGGAAGTCCTCAGCCACCTCGTCCACGGTCAGCTCACCAGCCGCCAGCAGGTCGAGCAGCTCTCGTACGGTCCGCTGCGTCATCTCAGGTCACCTCCTCCTCGTCGTCGTCCGTGTCTCCATTGTGACTGGCCTCGACCAGCTGCGGGGGCCGGCCGTGGACGCTGTTGTCGTACACCGCCCAGCGGGCGAACCGGTCGCGCATCTGGTCGAACGTGTCCCGGTTGATCGTGCGGCCGCCGCGGCCGCGCTGTCCCCGGATGACGTCCGGTGGCACGTACCGGCCGCCGAGCCCTTCGCCGCGGTGCCACGCGTCGACACCCCTGCGGTAGCGGTCCAGCGCCCGCGCCACCGACGTCTCCACCGGGATGTCGACGAACACCGCGGTCGCCTCGCTGTAGCCGTGCTGCCGCAGCTCGACGAGCCGATCCTCCAGCACCTGCGGCGACGACATGGTGATGTCCCAGATGATGTTGCGCCGGTCCCGGTACGCCATGTCCGCGACCAGGTCCGCGATCCGGCCCGACTCGTAGTGCACCAGGGCGGCCCGCTCCATCGGGGACAGGTCAGGGTGGCCCGGCACCTGCGGGATCATGCCCCGGCGCGCGAGTTCCTCCTTGATGTCGTCGGGGTTGATGGTGAAGTAGTCGTCGGGGTTGATGCCGGCGTGGTCGCGCAGCGTGGTCGTCTTCCCCGCACCGCCCAGGCCGCCGGCGACGACGGCCCGGCCTTCGGTCGGCACCCGTGCCGCCGCGGCGTACAGATCCCGGGCGATCTCGCGGTGTGCGCGATCCCGCTCCGCGTCCCACACACCGTCGTGTCGATGGGTGATCTCCGTGGCGTGGCTCGACCGGGCCTGTCGGATCGTCTTCGCGACCCATTCCTGCCGGGCCGCGAACTCCTTGTCGGTCATCGCGGCCGCGCTGGCCCCGCCAGGTCGTCTGGCGAAGCGACCCCGCTGGTCGCGGGGGTGGAGATCCTCGCGGAACTCCTTGCCGGCGGGGACGACGACGAACCGGGTCAGCATGATGGGCGGCCTCGACGTCACGGCGGGATCCTCGCCGAACCGCGCCTCTTACGTCCTAGCAGCCACCCTGCGCAGCAATTGCCGAACTTTAAGCACGTTCTGTGAAAAGGACGATGGCAAAGGGCGGGAAATGCTCGGCCGGGCCGAACGGCATAAACTTCAGTCCGAAAGATCACTGCCGACGTCACCTGGGTGCAGCCAGGACCCGTCGTCAAAGTTCACCTGAACCTGGGTAGCGGCCCTCGGATGCAGCCAGAGTGCCGCCGCCGGAGACGCTGCGTCTCCAAACACCGGACGGCACCCGGGTTGCAGCCGGATGCCGTCACGAACGAGTCCACCCGAACCATCCGCCTGATGACCGAAAGGACGTCGTCAGCATGACCGTACTCCCTCTGCCGCCTTCGTCGCCGGCGCCCGAGCCGCGGGGCCGGGCCGTCGACTGCCACAAGGCATTGTCCTTCGCGCTCGTCTTCCTGACCGCGCTGCTGGTGGCGAGCTGGACGGGTTTCATCGTCTGGGCCAGCACCCAGGAGGTGGCCGACGCGGTCCTTCAGTCCGGCGTGGCTTTTGCCAGCACCGTCGGACTCTGCCTCGCGGTCTGGGCGGCGTACCGCCAGCGCTGACCACGGGAGGCCCCGGGATGGCCCGGGGCCTCCCCGGTCACGCGCCGGGCGTGGAACTGGTAGCCCTACCGGTCTTGCGCCAGCGAGAGAGCAGCTCGACCACCTGGTCCAGAGCTGCGCGCATCTCGGCGGCGTCCGGGTCCTCGTACTTGCCTCGGTCGAAGTCAATGCCGCCGGCGTCGTCGGAGGTGTGATACTCGGTTGGCCCGTCGAGGATTTTCCGGGCAGTCTCTGCCCGGGAGAGGACGGTACGCACCTGGGTCAGGGCGCGGGTGGCCTCAAGGCCTCGGGTGGTTTCCACTGTCTCCTCCTACTGCGGGTCGCTCACCCGCACACCTATTGTAGCAGGATGGGCGCGGCCGGTGGTGACGGCCGCGCCTCGACCTCTACGACGCTGGTGATACGGCAACCGATGCGCTCGACGAAGCTGATGGCGTCGGCGAAGGAGTGGCGTTCGCAGGCCGGTTCATGCACCCGTTGACGTACGACTGCTTCCGCGTGGCCTGGTACTGCTTGTCTTGCAGCTCCTCGTAGGTGCCCTCGCGGTCGGTGTCGGTGCTGACGTACATGTCGGCGCACGACGCGTCGGTCGCCTCGACGCCGCGGCGCTCCATGGATGAGCGTGCTTCCTTGCCCTGCTTGTAGACCTTGTCCAGGGCTTCGAGCCGCTGCTCGCTCGTGCTCTTCTTCTCTGAGCAGCCGGCCATCGTGAGACCGGCGCAGACCAGGGCGACGACAGCGATGAGTTTCTTCATGAGTTCGCACCGTAGTGGATGGGCCGGACGTCCGGAACGGCGAAAGCGCCGCTGGCGCGGTGCCGGCGGCGCTTCCGATGAGGTGAACCGACCTTGCATCAGGACTGGAGCGCGTGGCCGGTGCCGTCGACGAGGTCGCAGTCCTTGACGTGGTCGACGGCCTGGTCCTCCTCACCTTCGCGGAAGATGTCGCCGCATCCGTCGCAGGACCAGACGACCTTGCCCGGGGCGTCGTCCTCATCCTCGCTCAGCTCGTTCAGCAGGCCCTGGATCTCCTCATCGGTCGGCGGACCGTCGAAGCACTGCCCGTGCACCTCCTGCGTCAGATCGAACCGGTCGCTGGCGCGACAGACGGAGAACGAGCTGCCGCCGTAGCGCCAGCGCTCCTCCTCGATGAGCACCTCGACGCCGGCCACCGTACGGTGGCCGTGGTCCACGGTCTCGTCTACCCAGTCGCCACTCAATGTCAGCTCCTCGCGATCGTGGTGGATGCGGCCCGCCCTTCGGTGGGCGGCCGTCCGGGTCCGGGTGCGGCGGGAGCCGGCGGCGTGGGGCCGCCGGCTCCCGCACCGCTACAGGCCGAGCAGGGTTTGGGCGTGGACGATCGTGGACTCCGGCAGCGACACCGAGCGCCGAGATTCGACGCCAACGATGACCACCGGGCCGGCCAGGCGCATGTGCGTCGCCCACAGGGCGGCCTCTTCCAGCGCCTCCTCGGGGTCTTCCGGCGTCTTGCCTGGGAACCGGCCTTCGGCGAAGGTGCGCTTCATCGTGATCAGCAGAGCCGTGGCGCGCAGGTTCAGCCCTGCGCACTCGCCGGCGTTCTCGTCGCAGAGGAAGTCGATGCCGTCCAGGACGGGGATGTGCTGGATCGGTCCCTTGATCAGCGCTCGGACGGCGTCGGAGCAGTCGCCCTCTGAGTCCACCGGCAGTTGCTGCTCGACGACCGGCTCGCCCATCAGGCCCGGGATGAACAGTGCTCGGACGGTCGGGTGCCCGTCAGTGTCGGCTGGCGGCGGGACCTGCCGGGCGCCGTCGCGGATCAGGGCCTGCTCGGCCGAGATGATGGTCTGGTCGATGTTGTCGAGGATCCCCATGACGCCTCCCAAACTGGCGGGTCGCTCACCCGCACACATACAGTTTAGCAGATGTGATCATGGATCTCAATTCGTCGGCCACGTACGCCACTGCCACCAGGCCCGCGACGGAGTCGGCCCACGCTGCCCCTGGTACCTCGACCCGTACACCGTCGACCCGTACGGAGCCGACGCCGGCGACGACAACCGGAACACCTTGAGCTGCCCAACCTTCATCCCCGGCCATAGGCGGATCGGCAGGTTCGCCGCGTTGGACAGCTCCAGCGTCACGTGACCAGAGAACCCCGGATCGATGAACCCGGCAGTCTTGTGGATCACCAGACCGAGCCGCGCCAGGCTCGACTTGCCCTCCAACTGCGCCGCCAGGCGGGCGCTGAGCGACACCACTTCGAGTGTCGACGCGAGCACGAACCGCCCCGGGTGCAGCACGAACGGCCGGCCGGCCGGAACCACCACCTCACTCGTCAGTTCATCCTGCCGAACGGATGGGTCGATGTACGTGTGGAGGTGATCGTTGAAGACCCGGAACAGCTTGTCCAGCCGCACGTCCACAGAGCTCGGCTGGATCAGCTCCGGCGCCCACGGGTCGAGAGTGAGCCCGCCAGCCTCGATCTCGGCGACCAGCCCTCGATCCGACAGTAGCGTCACCGCGTTCTCCCGACTGGCTTACCGTGCCCACGTGCCACCTCGCCGGCTTTCGCCGGCCGTCCACGAACGGGGCTGTCGCACACCTCGTACCGGGCCGGGTCGAGCAGCGCGGTGTGCCGCAGCTGGTCGCCATGCTGGCCGACGATGACCAGGCAGTTGGCGCACAGCAACGTCGGCGGTTCGGTGCTGGGGCGGCCCTTCACGCTGGCGATCCTCCCGGCAGCTCCCGGCTTGCGTCCTTCTCGTCGACGAGGCTCCCGTCGACCACGGAGCGGCCCCCTTCCACCAGCCAGGGCCCGCCAACGGAGCGCAGGTCGCGCAGGAACCGGTCGAGGTCCTCGCCCTCGAACAGCACGCACGGACAGTTGCAGACGTCCCGGTCGCGGCACTCCGGTCCGGCTTCGGTGCAACGCTTCATCGCGCACGCCGCGCAGAGCCGGAACGGCGCCGGCGTGCTGCCGGTGTCGACGAACTCCACCATGACCCGCCGCTGGGGCGGCCTGCTCACCGGTCGCCCCCGCCGATTTGCGCCTGCAGGACGCTGCAGGGCCACACCACGAGGGCCTCACTCGAACCGATCTGCGGCATCGCCGACCGCCGCTCCCCACTGCACCGGCCGCAGGCCAGCCGCCGACCGTAGTCGATCAATGGGAACCGGGTGGGCCAGTGGTCGTCGAACAGTTGGTGCAGATCCGGCCGCGGGGGCGTCGCGATCGCGGGCGGCTCCATGGCGAGCGTGACGACGCTCGTCTCTGTCCGCGCCTGCGGGTCGTCGACGATGCTGGCCAACGCCTGGTAGACGACAACGCGGCGGGCTGCCCGCTGCTCAACGCGTATCTCGTGGACGCAGCTGGCGGCGTCCTCGATGCCGTGCGCGGCCAACCAGTCGCCTACCGCTGTCGCCTCCTCGATAGGGGCGTAGAGGGCGTGGTAAGCCGGAATGGTGACGATGGTTGGCCCGGGCTCGTCATCGCCGAGGCGATCACGGCGCCGCCGCTCGCGCCGGCGTGCACGCTCCTGCTGGAGCTCGCGGTCGCGGCGGGCTCTGTCGGCAGCCTTCTCCGCGTCCTCCTCGTCGAGGATGCGATCCCAGCCGGAGGGATCGGCGGCGTACGCCTGGATCTGCGCACGGACCGCGGCCTGCCGGTCGGGGTGCTTCATCGAGAGCCCGGCCGGCCCCCAACTGGCCCAACGGTCGCCCGGCTCTCCGGCACATGGGTACGCTCCGCCGATCTGGCGGCCGTCGATCTGGATGAGGACGTCGGCGTACGGCCCGTCGTCGTCGGAGTACCGGGGGATGACCTGTGTGACGAAGGCTGACTGGCCCATGCTGCACCTCCCGTAGGCGGGTCGCTCACCCGCACACATGGATAATATCGGAGAGAGGCGCATGATCGCCAGGACTACACGATTGCCAGATCCCCGACCCCAGCACACCCCGCGCCACCTGCGCGGAGTTTGTGCGCCACGCACAAAGTCCTGCTAGCCTGGGAACCGCAGGACGCCCTCCGGGGCTCCCGCGCCCGCCTTGAGGCCCGCTTACGCGGGCCTCTCGTGCATCCGGGGTCAGGACTGCGTCTGCATCGGATCCCAACACCACGAGTGGTACCGCCGCGGCTCAACGAGCGCCCACAACTGTTCAGTGACCGCAGCCGCCCGCGGGTCAGTGCCGGGGATCTCCAGGCGCTGGAACAAGAAGGTCACCAGGTCAACGGCCTGGACCAGGCGGCTCGCGTGCGACGGCGCGAAGTGCAGCGTGTCGACGATCCGGGTCAACTTCCGCGAGCGGTAGCCGCCGGTGCCTGACACCCGGTACCGGCCGAGGTCGGCCCGGTGAGCGGCCTGGTCCTGGATCTCGTCGGCGATGACCAGCGCGTACTCCTCCCGAGAGGCCGCGTACCCGTCGACCCGCTCCAGCACGTGCGACAGCACCACCTCGTGAGCGGGCCGAGGCGACGTGTACCGCTTGATCAACTGCTGGCGCTTCACCCCACGCAGGATCACCGCCACGCCGTCCTGGCCGCCGATCGCCGCCATCGCGGCCCTGTAGACCGCGATCCGGGCCCGAGGCGGAACGCCGCGCCAGCCCTTGCGGCCGTGGAAGAGGTCGTAGCCGTGCAACTCGGCGTCGACCGGCACCCCGTACGTCTTCACCGCGTCGACCACCACCTCGTCGAGTGCCTCGCTGAGTGGGATCGCCGCGGCATCGGGCACCATCAGCGCCCCGATCCAGTAGACCCGGGAGGTGAACGACTCGTCGACGTAGGTGAGCAGCACGAGCCGAGCGTACGACGCGCTGCGGGCAGACTGGCGAATCGTGCGGGCGCTGGGCGGGTCCACCTCGACGGCTAGCGGATCGAGTGCCAGCGTGCGTACAAGCTCAAGCCGAACAGCGAGGTGAACAGGGCGGCCATCGTCCAGCTCCACCATGCACCGGGAAACATGACGGCACCGACCACCCCGAGGACGACGCAGGGCACCTCGGCGACGATCATTGGCAGGCGGGCCATCGACGGCAGATCGATGTGAGGATTCGTCATGGCCGGGATCGTAAAGCCTGGGTCGAGCGGATCCATTCATTCCTGCTCGGGTCAGGGATCGCCGAAGTAGCCCTCCTCCTCACCGAGCAGCAGCGGCACGTCGTACACCGACCCCTCGGGCAGTGCCCGGACGTAGCGGACGCGGTGGCGCCACCGCTGGTGCTCGAACGCCACATCAGCTTCGATCTCCACGACCACGATCGGCTCCACCTGTACGTACCTCAGCGGTGCTGGCCGGTCCAGCTGGCCGGACCAGGATGCGGGCAGCGGCTCCGGCCAAGGGTGCAGCACGGGAGCGCCGCGGCGTTGCGCTGCCCGCAGCGGCGACAGCATCCCGCCGAGCTCCTCGCCCTGGTTCGCGCTCAGCGGATGGGTACGGCCGGTATACCGCAACCGCCCCCGCCGGTCGCGCCGGCCGAGCAGCACGGTCTGCGGGTGCCGGAGACTGCCGGTCACGCCGCCGACGATCGCCTCGGTCACGAGCCGCGTCCGGAACTTCGACCAGCCCCGCCTGCCCGGCTCGTACCGCCCGGCCAGCCGTTTCGTCACCACGCCCTCAATGCCCGTGGCCACGGTCCAGTTCGTCAGCCAGTCCCACACCTCGCGCATATCCGCCGTCTGCGGCGTCAGGGTGAGCTGCGAAGGCGCGTCGACGAGCAGCTGCTCCAGCCGGGCCCGCCGCTCCATCAGCGGCAGGTCCACGATCACCTCGCCGCCGGCGTCCGCGAGGAGATCGAACAGCACGTAGTGCGCGGGGCAGTCGCGAGCCAAGCGCAGTAGGCCGCGGCCGGCGGTGATCCTCCGCTGGAGCAGCGCGAAGTTCGTCCGCCCGCGCTGCCACACGATCAATTCGCCGTCCAGCACCATCCCAGGCGGCAATGTCCGGACGGCTCGGGTGATGTCCGGGAAGTAGGTGCTGAGATTCCGGCCGGCCCGCGACTGCAGATACACCCCGTCGTCCTCCCGGAAGGCGACGCACCTCCAGCCGTCCCATTTCGGCTCATGGATCAGGTCGGGGCCCTCGGGCACCTCGTCGACGGGCGTGGCGAGCATCGGCGCGACCGGCCGGCGCAGCGCCGGGTGCGCCGCCGCGCTGGCCCGGCGCCGGGCCGGGCTCACCGCCCGCGCCGGCCGTGAACGCTCCTCACCTTCGCATCGTGGGGGAGGGGACACCCTGCGGGGGCGAAGATCGGCAGAAACGAATGTTCGTGCTGGCGCGCGAGCACCCTGCGGGGCAGGATCACCGGCGTGCTGATCGCCCCCGTCCCCGGCGTGAACCGGGAACACCTACTCGACACGCTGAACAGCTTGTACAGCTCACTCGTTTCCGTGCAGGCCGCTGGTCCGATCTCCGCCGTGCAACGAGCCCTCCGCTACCTGGAATGGACGCATGAGACCCGGCGGATGCTGCGGCGCCAGATCCATCCGGAAAGCCTGGAGTACCTGATGCCCGGCAGGAGCTACGAGGTGGTGCTGACGGCGGCCGCCGCGATGCGCGACGTCACCCGCGCAGCCGCCGAGTCTGACGAAGACAGCTACTCCCGATCCGCAGCGCGCGATGGCTCGCGGCAGCTGAACGGGCTGCTCTCGATGCTGATGGGCGAGCAGGCCGAAGCGCTGAACGCCGCCCGGGATGCGCTGGCCAGGGAGATGCAGCGCTTCCAACGCGACGGCGTCCTGGTCGTGCTCGACACCAACATCTACATGGAACACCCGCAGCAGATCGAAGAGATCGACTTTGCCGCCCTCCTGCACGCCGGCTTCGAGCCGATCCACATCCTGGTGCCCCTCGTCGTCGTCGACGAACTCGACAAGGGCAAGCGGGCCGGCTGGAACGGGTGGAGGGCCGCCTACTCACTGTCCTACATCGACCGGGTCGGGCAGCAGGGTGGCCTGATACGAGAGAAGGACATGAGCCACGACGAGACCGCGCGAGGCCAGGTCACCATCGAGGTGGTCCTCGACCCGCCCGGCCACGTCCGGCTGCCGAACAACGACGACGAGATCGTCAGCCGCACCCTCGCTATCAAGACTCTCGCCGGCAAGCAGGTCAGACTGGTCACCTACGACACGGGCATGGCGATGCGTGGCCGAGCGGCGGGGCTCCAGGTGCGCTGGCTCGAGCAGCCACCGAAGGACAAGAAGAGGCAGGCACGACGCCGCCATGGGGAAGAGGCCGACGATGGAGAGCGGCGAGGCGAGCGCGGCCCGGCGGGAGCCGCCGGCTGAGATCGGCCCGCTGGCGGTGATCGTCTTCGAGGTGGCCACTGCCAGACGGGTCGGTGCGCAGCTGCGGTACGGCGGCGGACCGCATCTTGACGAAATTCGGTACGCGGTGTATCGCCTGACGCTCGCCGCCGGCTCCGAGGATCCTCCCGACGACCTCACCCAGAGCCGCGCATAATTCCGATTATGTCCGCGAGTCGGGGCGGAAGCTGTCACTCTGCCGGCCCTAGAGTCAGAACATGAGCAACCTCGCCGCGGTGAGCGACCGCGCACCGGAGACAGCCCTTACTGATCTGGCCGCCGCGTTGCGGGACGCGACGGCGAACCTCGACGCTCACATCGAACAGCGCGCCCAGGAGATCGCCGCCCCCCGCATCGCCGAGATCGAGCAGGACGCCGCCGAGCGGGTCGCGGCCGCCGAGTCCGAGCGCGACGTGACCACCAACCGGTTCGCCGGCGTGGAGCGCGAGTTCCGCCGCCAGTACGCAGCTCTGGAGGCCCGCCGCGACGAACTCGCCTGGGCCGCTCGGTATCTACCCGCCAGGCTGCGGGACTTCGTGCTCAGGAGTGATGCCCCCCGGCACCTCTACCCGCAGCCCCGGGAGTCGTTCGCCGCTGCCGTCGACCGGGCCGCCGCCGAACTCGGCCTCACCCCGTACGCGGAGGAAGCGCGCTGATGGGCACCCTCACCGACCTGCTGACTCTGGTGGCCACCGAACCCACCCTGCTCCCGCCGGCACCGCTGGCGGCGGTCACGGACAGCACGCACCTGGACCACCGCCGCCTTGATGAAGTGCACACCTGCCTGGGCTGCGGCCAGCGCGCCCACTCGGCCCTGGTGGCAGAAACGAAGATCGGACCTCGGTGGCTGGACCTGTGCGACGAGTGCACCTACCGGCTCCACCAGGAGGACGACGCCCAGTGACCGACCTGGCCACCTTCACCACCCGGGCGGTCGTCGCCGGCGAGCAGGACGCCCTGCGCGACTTCACCGAGCGGTGGCTCGCCAACCGCCGCCTCTCCGAACACACCCGGACCGCGTACCGGCGTGACGTCGGTTTGTGGGCCACCTGGTGCGCGCAGCGCGGCATCAACCCGTTGCAGGCCACGTTCCTCGACGTCAACGCGTGGGGCCGGCACCTGGAACAGCCCAACGAGAGCAGCGGGAAACCGGCAGCGCCGGCGACGGTCGCCCGCCGCATGTCGGCCGTGTCCAGCTGGTACGACTTCCTCGCGAAGCTCGGCGCCGTACCCCATAACCCGGCGGCGGTCGCCGACCGGCCGTACGTCGACCGGGACCACTCCCCCACCCAGGGGTTCAGCGCCACCGACGCCGCAGCGATGCTCACCGCGGCCGCCGCCGGCGACAGGTGGATCGGCGCGGCCGGGGAGGCCATCACCGCGGTGCTCGTCGACATGGGCGTCCGGGTGTCGGACGTCTGCGGCCTCGACGTCGAGCACCTGGGCCACGCCGACGGCCACCGCACCATGCAGCTGCTCAAGATGAAGGGCGGCAAGAGGCGAACGCGCGCCGTGCCACCAGCCGTGGCCAAGGTGCTCGACGCGTACCTCGCCCACCGCGCCGCTCAGGAGCAGGTGCCCGTTGACGACCTGCACGGCGCCCTGTTCCTCAACGCCCGAGGCCAGCGGATCGGCCGACACGAGGTGGGCCGGTTCGTGCGCCGGCTCGCCCGAGCCGCCGGCATGCCCGGCTGGGACAAGATCAGCCCGCACAGCTTCCGCCACGCCTGGAACACCATCGCCCGGCAGCGCGGCGCGGAACTCGAGGACCGGCAGCACGCCCTGGGCCACGCCGACCCGCGCACCACCCAGCGCTACGACCGCAACCGAGACTCCCTGGACCGCGACCCGTCATTCCTGGTCGCAGCGGCGACGTCCACCGACCGCCTGTAGCCCAGCGATCCAGGGACGTTAGCGACCTCAGCAGGCACGCTGCCCCCATGATCATGTTCAACACGCTCATGGGGGTAGCGGCAGGCGGGGCGCTGATCCTCGTCCCGCACCTCTGGGCCGTCCTGACCGGCCACCCGACCGTCCTTCCAGGCACCCGGCGGCCGCCGAGCGCCGACGGCTGGGCCAGTGCTTTCGGAGTCCTCGGCGGGATCCTCACCCTGCTGGGCCTCGTCATGACGGTCACCCACCCCCTGGCCTCGGCCGCAGAGCACATCGACACCCTGTTCGGCGAACCGTCGCTCCTGCTCGGACTGATCCTGTTGGCGGCGGCCTGGTTTCTGCAGCGGCAGCCGCCTGACTGGGCCCGCGATACTGACCGTCTACGCGACGCCCTCACGCCCATGGCCTGGGTGTTGGCGGCCGCCGGCGTGGTCCTCGCCTGGTGCGTGGCCGCGATCGTCCGGTTCAACGCCGTCGGGGCGGCGCCGGTCGCCGAGCCGATCACGGGGTTGCTCCACGACTGGCCGTGGGTCGAGAACTCGTTCTTCGCCGCGCTCTACGGGCTGGCGGCCCTTGGTTGCCTTCTCGCTCCGGCTGCTGTTCGGGGCGGGCGGCTCGCGTCGAGGGCGTTGTACTGGTCCTGGACTACCTCGGGTGTGGGGTTTCTGCTGTTCGCGGCGATGAACTTCTACACGCACACCGGGATGCTGATCAACATCAATACCGGTGCTGGCCACTCCTGGTGACGTCGAAGACCGCCCACCGGTGACCCCGGGTGCCGCCGCCGTACCCGCCGCCCGCCGACCAGCGATTCCTGGTCGGCGGGCGGACGCCGAAGGCTCAACTGCCCTGCCTGGCCGCCCTCTCCGTCGCCTCATCCTCGGCGCAGGTCTTGTGGCACGGCCTACCGTCCTGGTCCCGGGTGAAGGCGCCGGATCCGCAGATGCGGCACGGCTGCCGGTCGCCGGCGGCGTAGCCGCTCCAGTTGAAGGTGACGCGCGCCTTCGCGGCAGTCCCACCGAGGTCGAACACCACCGCGCCACGCGGATCCCGGGGAGCGGCCGGCGGCCGCCGGTGCCCCGTCTCAACGCCGTAGTTGCAGTCCAGATCCAGCTCCCGGGGTGTCATCGTCACGGTGCCGCCCGGGCTCGGGTCCAGCTCGATGTCGGTGACCGGCCGCTGGCCGCTGCGGTCGTTCAGGTACCGCTCCATGTCGTCAGAGGTCACCCAGTAGTACAGCGACCGACCGCGGGTGTCGGCCTGCTCAAGCGATCGCCAGGCACCAGACGCCGCCCCGACGACCAGGTCGTCCAGGTTGAGACCTCGGGCGGCCTCCAGGTAGACGTGCAGCTGCCCGCACGGGCGTCCCCGGGTCACCGGGCAGCGCGCGTCCCGTCGGCCACACCGCTCGATCTCGGCCGTCCGGGCACCACCGGAGACGAGCAGCTCCGTGCCGGCGCGTACCCAGCCGGCGTTCGTCGACGGGATCGTGGCCCACGGTGCCCGGTGCTCGACCTGCACCGCGGCGTTGTCGGTGGTCCACATCGGCATCAACCCGTCCTCGCGGGCGATCCGGATCCGCTTTTTGATCGTCGGGACCGACAGCTTCGACACCTGCAGCTCGTGCCCGAGCTTGAGCCCGCCCTCGCCGCGCACCAGCACGTCGGTGACCCGCTTCCCGGTCGGCGAGCGCGCCTCCACCTCGACGGAGAACCCGGCCCGTTCCGAGACGATCGCGACCCTGTCCTTGAGGGCCTTGTGCTTGTCGGACTCGACCGCGTCCGGGTGGTTGCGAGCGGCGGACTTGTTGAGGTGCACGGCCTGGCGCAGGCCGGTCCCATCGAGGTTGCCCTTGAGGTACATCCACTCGGGGCAGTCCGGATCCTCTTTCCAGCAGGCGCCCATGCACCGCAGCTCACCCGCGTGGATCGTCCGCGACCGTAGCTCGTGCCACAGCCCCGGCCGGTCCGGATGTCCCAGATCCGCTCGGCTCAGGTTCAGGTCGATCCCGAGCCGCATGTGCCGCACAGCTTCCGCCATCCAGGCCCCCTCCCACTCGTCCTATCACCATGATGAGTGGTGGTACCGACGGGATCCACCGTCCGCGACGACAGCCCCGGGCTTCCCAGGGCCGTCGTGGTAGGGGTTGAAGGTCTACGGGGTCGGCTGCGCGGCGCCAGGCAGGTCCTCGGGCGCGAGGTAGACAGCCATGCCCTCCAGGATCGACTCGTCGCGCTCGCTGTATTCGAGAGGTACCTGATCCCCCGGATCGACGCCTGACGTGCGGGCCAGCTCGACGAACCGGAACAGCTCGCCCCAGCTCAGACCGTCGTCAAGGGCGAGCGAGAGCTTAAGGTTGACGGCCTTCTTCTCGAACTCGGGCACCAGGGGGTTCCTCCGAATCAGGGCGCATATCTCAGGGACGAAGCGGTTCACTGACGACGATGCTGGAAGTGCCAGTCCGTCAGTTCCTGCATGGTGATGCCGGCCGCGTTCCACCGTGCCTCGTGCTGCGCCTTGCGTGCTTGGCCACGGCGACCAGTGCACGGTGACCCGGCGGACGCTTTGCACTTCGGGCACGCGACTTGCTGGACCAGCTCAACTCGGTTCATGGTCATCCTCCCGCAGCACATCGGACGCTCAGTCCACGGTCGGCTCGCCAGAGCCGGGGAACTGCTCACGGAGGCGGTCGTAGCGGGCCTTGGCGAGCTTCGCCGCGCTGCCCTCCGCGTAGCCCAGGGCGACGCCGATGCGGTGCCACCCCTCGCCGAGCTGGCGGGCCCGGGCAACCAGTTGCAGCTCCTGGTAGTCGACTGCACGTCGCACGGCCGCACCCTGGCTGAGAGCGTCCAAGCAGTCCTGCGCGTTCGGCTCCGGGGTGCCGAGCGCCCTACGCAGCTGCTCTCCCCTCTCGAATGCACGCAGCACCTCGGCGGCCGCGTCGCGCTCCAACAGCCGGGGTGCCGAGTCGGAGTCGCGGAACCGGGCAGTGAGTCGGCTCAGCGCCTCACCGGCAGCATCGTCGGGGCGCCGCGCGGTGGGCGTGGCCGAAGATCTCCGGGCTGATTCCACTCGGCGGCTCCTCGGGTCGGGATGCATGTGAGGGTACGGGGACGGGCCGACGCTGGCCCATCCCCGGCACCGCTCAGCCGCTTCTTCAGCTCTCGTTGATCTCGCCGACCGGCACGTCGGGATACAGCCGCAGATATGCATCAAGGTGCTCGGCGACGTGCGCCCGGCCCGTGTCGGTGAGGCACACCAACGGCAGCGTCTCCGGGTGGTTCGGCCCGTAGTGGCGACCCCGTGCAGGCACGTCGACCAGCTCGACCAGGCCGCCGCCGGGATACGCCTTCAACCGGTCCACGACGGCCGTCGACCGGGCGATCTTCTTCACCGCGTGGGCGCCGAGCCCGACGGGGATCGCCCGGATCCGGTCGGGCACCTCCACCCGATGCTCCGGCGTCGACATCCGGTTCCAGCTTTCGTAGTCGAAGATGAGGCGGTCCCGGAACGGGCACCGATCCTGCTTCTCCATCCATGTCAGCCTGGCCAGGAGCCGCCAGTCTGGCTCCCGCACCAGGTGCCGGGGGCGTAGGGACGGCGAGTGATCGGCCAGACCGGAGTGCGCGCCGGCGAGGACCTCAGGGTCGACCACGTTGACGTCGGGGTACAGCTCTCGGTAGCAGGCGTGGTGTACCTCGAAGTGGCGCCGGCCGGCGGGAGTGATGTGAACCCAGTAGCCGCCGCCCACGCCGTGGCTACGAGCGCTCGCCTCGGGCAGGAACTCCCTGATGTAGCTCCCGTCGCGCTGGTTGTCGCGGAGCTTCTGCAGGGCCGTCCAGGAAGGGGTGCGCTCCGACATGGGGGTGTCGCGAGGTTGCAGGCCCATCGTCATGCCGCCCTCGCCGGCCCGGTACAGCCTGGCGAGGGACTCCCACAGCCATTCGGCGAGCAGCCCGGTCGGCTTCTTCACCGGCTTGGCGTCGTCTGGCAGCGCGGCGCGGGCAGCGGCCCGGCCTGGGGTGGTCAGGGTGACGTAAACGCACTCCACGACCATGATGCCCAGGTCAGCCCACCCGTGCTCGGTCGTCACCAGGCCGCGCCGGGTTAGAGCCGCCAGTGTCGCCCCTGCACCCGAGTCGTGCTCCCCAGCCGCACGCAGGACGTCCTGGATGGTCGTGTACCCGAACAGACCCCGTGGCAGCTTCAGCGAGAACCGCAGCTTCCGCCACTCTGCGGCCGGCGGCACCTCCACCCGGTTGCGCCGCTTCCCGGCGATCTCCCGCTCTCGCTCCTGGTCGGCGTTATAGATGGCCGCCAGGTATGTACGCTGCCGGTCGTTCAGGTCAGCCCACGCCGCGGCCGCCTTCGCGGTCATGACGTGGGCTTCTGGCCGAACAGAGCATCGGCGACCTCAGCGTCGGCCGCCCACGACTCACCGTGACCTCCTCGGAACAGGCGGAGCGCTCCCCGGTGCCGCACCAACTGCCGGGCGAGGTACCCGTACCCGATGGCCATCGACACCAGCGCGGTCGCCAGCGGCAGCCACCGCGGCGCCGGCTGCAGCACCAGCTGCGCGACCGCGCCGGCCGCCGACACTGCGGTGATGGCCACGACCATGAATACCGCGGCCCGGGCGACCCGGCCGCGTCGGCGTAACTGCGCGACTGCGCCGGTCAGGAGGACCCCGGGGACGATGCCCATCACGGCGATCGCGAAGCCGAACCGGTCGACCGTCATCGGCGGTGCCCCGCTCGCAGCGCGGCCGAGAGCGCCAACAGGACCAGGAGGACGGCGCAGATCAACACGAGCGCGCCGTTCTTCGCTCGTTCGCCGAGGATGATGCCGCCGAGCATCACCACCGCGGCGAACAGGGCCAGGTAATCCATCAGGGTGCGTACCCAGCGGGGCCGGCTGGGTGTCGGGCTCGTCTTGTCGGGCACCGGGTGCTCCTTGGGTCGGGATGAGTGTGACGTTACGGGGGCGGGCCGACGCTTGGCCCGCCCCCGCGCTGGTCACTCTTCGGCGGGCAGCGGCACGTTCATGGAGGCGAACCAACGGGCCAGGACCTGCACGACGTCAGCGCCGGGTAGCTCGTCGTCCGCCTCGGGCGCCATGTCGACGAGGTGCTGCCGGAGCGACAGGATGGCCCGGCCATCCCGGGTGGCCGGGTCCGGGAACGGGCCGACCTCCTCAGCCGGGGTGGTGTCGCCGAGGATGGCTCGTTGGACGGCGAGGCCACGGTGCTGGTCGGCCAGCTGGGCGAGGAGCTTCTCAACCTCGTCGGTGAGCCGCTTGATCTGCTGCAGGTGGCCAGCCCGGCGCCCGGGGGCGAGGTGCCAGTCCTGGTAGCCGATCAGCTCGTCGAGGTCCTCGCGGGCCTGCCAGTGGTTGACGAGGGCGTGCACGACGTCGGCGGTCCGCTTGGCGGTCGCCTCCGGGGCCCGGCCGCCGGCTGCCCGGCGGACGGTCATCCAGCCGTAGGGGCGCTTCGGGTCCATCTGGCTGGGCCGGAAGGTCGGCGCACCGCCCAGCTCGACCTGGCAGATCACCGGTCGGTCGGGCAGCTCTTCGTTGTAGAAGTAGCGGATCTGCCCTTCGAGGAGTCCGAACACGACCTGCACGCTCGGCTCGTCGCGGACGTAGCGGTTTGCCGGCTGGATGGTGAACGTTCCGATCCCCTCGACGGCGTACACGACGCGGCCGTACTCGTCAGGAGTCGTCGTGAAGGACAGCTTGCGGCCGCCGGCGGTGGTGGTGGTGATCGTGGTGACCTCGGACATGCAGCCTCCCCATCTAGGCGGGTCGCTCACCCGCACACACCTATTCTATCAGGTGGTGTTCTGTGTAGTTGACCCGCCCTCCGCCCCGGGGGTGGTCAGCCGGGCAGGTGCCACGACACTCGACCGGTGGGCAATTCGATGTAGGCGACGATCAGGCGGGGGTCAGTCGGGTCGTGGTCGACGCCGGCGGAGAGGCCGACCTCGTGTGCCAAGGAGAGGGCCGCCCAGATCAGCGCCTGCCGCGCGGGTGACCGGGCGTCGCTCTGCCAGGTGGCGGGCGCCGCGATGTCAGCCAGGACGCGGGCCAGGCGGACCTCGGCCGGCTCGGCGGCGCGCAGCGCGGCCAGGATGTGGTCTAGCTGCTCGGGTAGGCCACGTAGGTGCCACGTCAGGAGCCTGGTGCTTGGGTCCTGGTGCGCGACTCCGTGCGGTCGCAGCGGGCCCGGGCCGGACCACTCGGCGAGCACGGTTTCGACGGTCGTGATCAGCGCGACAAACTCCGGGTCGTCCTGGGTCTTCGGGGGTCGGGGCCGTTTGGTGGTGGGCATGAGGGCTGGTTCCTCCTGGGTGGTCGGGGATGATTGGGATGGGTGCGGGCCGGGGCCATTAGGGGTGGTCCCGGCCCGCGCGAACCCCTCACGGTCTGAGGGCGGTCAGGCTTGTTTGAGGTGGGTGATCACCGGGTTCAGCTGGTCGGGGTTGTAGCTGGTGGCCGTCAGTCCTGCAGCCCGGTCGCGGCGGCTCGGACCGTGGCCAGCCATCCGGCGGGGTCGCGGGGCGGGGTGGACATGCCCGACATGATCCGGCGCAGCGCCTCCTCATGGTCGGAGTATCCGACCTCGCCGAGCCGCTCGTCGTCGCGCAGCACCAGGGCGACGGCGAGGGTTTCGCTGGTCGACCAGCCCTGGTAGCGGCCGCCGTGCGACTGCACGTACCGGACCCGCCGCACGGTCTCCTTGCCGAAGGTGTCGGTGACGAGCGGGAGCGCCTCATCCATCACCTCGGCCCGGCGATCCAGCTCGTCCTGCTTCCGCCGGTACGCCTCGACCTCGGCGGCCAGCCGCCGGCAGCCCTCGGTGTGGCCGTCCTCGTTGTCGGAGGGGTAGCCGTTGTACGGGCCACGGTCGGTGATGCGCTCGCCGCAGCCGCGGGGGCCGCCGCAGGTGAAGAACACGTACCGGTCGTAGCTGTAGCTGGAGACGGGCCCGGCGACCAGCTCGAACGCCCGTTCCCGCCGGACGTAGTCCTCGGACCACTCGATCTCCAGCAGGTCGGCGATCTCGTCCCACGAGGAACCTTCGCCGCGCAGTCCCTTGGCGAACGTGTACGCCTGGTTCTGCGCCAGCCGGGCGACGGACAGCGCGGCCTGCAGGCCGGCGAGGGGCTGCGGCTCGGGGAAGCCGTAGTCCGACTCCGGCCGGATCTTGCGGGTGGTCATCTGGTTGGCCGGGACCGCCGCCTTCACCGCGCGGTCGACGATCTGCCGGACGGCTGCCATGTCCACCGCCTTGGATTCGGCGGTGCTGCTGTTGGTGCTCACTCTTTCCTCCTGTGGTGCTCGTTGTAGTGGGGCTGACGGTACGGTCCGGGTCCGATCATTCATGCCTCGATAGGAGGCATGACAAGGTGATCTTGGGGCTTGCCTACTGCCGCTGGTGCCCGGCGGTGCCCTGCCGGGCGGCGATGTGGTCGGGGACGTCGGGGCCGTGCTCGCAGGTGACCATCCGACCGGTCTGGCTGGGCACGACGCAGCCGTCGCCCAGCTGGGTGGTGCCGGCCGCGTTGGCGGTCGCGTTCGAGGTGCCGGGTCTGGTGCTCTTTGCCATGATGGTCCTGCTCCTCTTGTGGGAGTAGCGGTCGGCCCCCGGAAGCTGTCCAGGCGAGGGGGGCCGCCGCGCCGCCGATCTGGCGGTCACCGCGCGTGTCCCGACCGAAGCCGGGGCACCGCGGAATCCGTCACTCGGTTACGCCGGCTTGTCGTCGGCCGTGTTGGCGGTGGCCAGGTCTGCGGCCAGCCGGCCGACCTTGCGCAGTCCAGCCGCCGTGGTGGTGTATGGGTCGGTGGCGTACCCGACGCTCCACTCCTCGCCGGCGTCGGCGGGCCTCCGGTCGACGCGGTACTGCACCCCGCCTTCCTCTTCCTCCTGCACGGCCTCGATCACCAGGGCGCCGCCGTTGCGAGCGGAGATCTCCACCGTGGCGCTCGCCAGGCCACCCCGGGCATCCAGCGTCTGATCGACCGCGTCCCTGTCCGCGGTGACCCGCCGCAGCTCGGCGGCCGCCGCCGGGTCCAGCGGCTGGGCGGTCGTCTCCATCGCCGCCTGCTGGGCGCGGGCGTCGGCCAGGTCCCACTTCCCGGAGTGGTGGTTCTCCAGCCCGGCGCGGTACCGGTTGCGCAGCTTGTGGGTCTCCCGCAGGTTGGCGCCGGTCACGCCGGCGGGCGCGGCGTACAGCTCGTCCAGGCGTGCCTGCTCGGCGTCGGTCCGCATCCGACGGCCGTCCAAGTAGGCGTACCGACGCTGCGGCCGGATCGCCTCCAGGATCTCCATCTCCCGGTACTCGCCCGGCGTCAGCCCGCACACCAGCGCCGCCTGCTGTTCGAGCAGCGGAGGCAGGATCGGGTTCAGGCTGTCACCGCCGCCGTACTTCAGCTCTTCGATCCGCTTGACCTGGTCGCTCGTCTGTCGGCGCCCGTCGGTCCGCTCGATCTCGGTGATCTCCGCGAACTGCTCGGGAGTCACGCCGCAGATCTCGGCGGCGTCGGCCTCCCGGCCGGGCTCCCAGCCGTCCTGGCCGGCGGCGTCGATGCGCCGTTGCCGCTCGTCGTACACGGCCCGGTCCTGCGGGCTCAACTTCGCCGCGACCTGCTCGTAGTCGCGGCGTCGCCGTCCCTGGACCGTCAGCCGCTGCTGGACCTGCCAGTCCAGGCGGATCTTCTCCTCCCCCTGGCCGGGGAACCGCTGGCTCTCCAGACGGGTCTGCTCGTCGTACAGGCGAAGGCTCTGCTTCAGCAGCTGCCGGTACTCCTTGTCCCCTGCGGTGGCCGTGGCGATCATCTCGTCGATCCGGGCCGGCAGCGTGGCCGCGTCGACGGCGTCCAGGACGACGGTGACGTCGGCCCCCGTGTCGACGGTGAGCTCCTCGCCGTCCTCGACGACGGTTGCCTGCGATGGCGCGTGGCCGCCACGCCACGCCGCCTTGTCGTCCGGGTAGACCGGCGCGGCGAGGTGGACCTGGCGGCCGTCGGGCGTGTCCACGGCGGCGCCGAGCATCAGTTCCCCGTCGGAGCCCGCCACGGATCCGCTGCCGACGACGTGTTCTCCGTCGCGGAGCACTATCCGATCAGCCAACCGCAGCCGATCCTTCAACTTGGTCTCCTTCCCTGAGGGGCTGGCCGCGTGTTGGGCGTCGCCTTGGGCCGATGCTCCTGTGCTGGTGGTGCCGTACGCGGCCGGGTCGGCCATTCCCCCGAGGTCGGCGGCATGCACGGCCAGGTCTTTGTGGCCGCGCATGGCGTCGACGAGCGCACGGACGGCCGCCATGCGCGCCTCGGCGCCCGCGAAGCGCGTCTCGGCGGCGGCGACCCTGGTGTTGCTGGCGTCGAGGGCCTGCTGGGCCTGGTCCTTGATGTTCTGGGGGAAGTCGCAGCCGGCGACGCCCGCGACGAACTGCTCGTCACGGGCCCGGTCCTCGCGGGCGCGGTGCAGCGCGGCCGCGGCGTCGTCATGCTCGACGGACGCTCGGATGAGCATCGCCTGGGTCTCGGTGACGCCGGTGTCGACGTCCACCACCTCGCCGGTGGTCGTAGTGACCATGCCTGCACTCTCCCATGATCGGCGGGTCGCTCACCCGCACACACGTAGACTACCAAAAGAGTTGGGGCCCGTCGATCCCTCAGATCGACGGGCCCCAACACGGACTCTCACCGCAGGTCGGCGAGCACCTCCTCCAGCCCGTCCGGCTTCACCAGTACGTCACGAGCCTTCGACCCCTCCGACGGGCCGACGATCCCCCGGGCCTCCATCAGGTCCATCAGCCGGCCCGCCTTGGCGAACCCGATTCGCAGCTTGCGCTGCAGCATCGACGTGGAGCCGAACTGCGTGGTCACCACCAGCTCGACGGCCTGCACCAGCAGGTCCAGGTCGTCACCGGCGTCCTCGACGGCCTTCGCCGGCGTCGAGGACGCCCCGACGACGTCCGGCCGGAACTCCGGCTCCCGCTGCTTCTTGCAGTGCGCGACGACCGCGGCGATCTCCTTCTCGGTCACCCACGCCCCCTGGAAGCGGACCGCGCGGGACGCGCCCATCGGGATGAACAGGCCATCGCCCTGGCCGAGGAGCTTCTCCGCGCCGGGCTGGTCCAGGATGACCCGCGAGTCCGCGAGGGACGACGTCGCGAACGCCAACCGGGACGGCACGTTCGCCTTGATCAGACCGGTCACCACGTCGACCGAGGGACGCTGGGTGGCCAGCACCAGGTGGATGCCTGCGGCCCGGGCCAGCTGGGTGATCCGGACGACCGAGTCCTCCACGTCGCGAGGCGCGACCATCATCAGGTCCGCCAACTCGTCCACGATCACCAGCAGGTACGGGTACGGACGCATCTCCCGTTCGCTGCCCGGCGGGGCCTTGATCTCGCCGTTGCGGACCTTGCGGTTGAAGTCGTCGATGTGCCGGACCCCGTTGGCCGCGAGGTCGTCGTAGCGCATGTCCATCTCGCGCACGACCCAGTCCAGCGAGTCGGCCGCCTTCTTCGCGTTCGTGACGATCGGGGTGACCAGGTGCGGGATGCCCTCGTAGCCGGTCATCTCGACCCGCTTCGGGTCGATCAGCAGCAGCCGCACCTCGTCCGGGGTGGCCCGGCTGAGGATGGACACCAGCAGGGAGTTGAGGAAGCTACTCTTCCCGGCGCCGGTGGCCCCTGCCACCAGCAGGTGCGGCATCTTCGCGAGGTTCACCACCAGATAGCCGCCCTCGATGTCCTTGCCGAGCGCCACCACCATCGGGTGCCGGTCCTTGGCGGCTGGCCGCGATCGCAGCACGTCCCCGGCGGTCACGATCTCCCGGTCCTTGTTCGGGATCTCCACGCCGACGGCGCTCTTGCCCGGGATCGGGGCGAGCAGCCGCACCTCCGACGACCCGACGGCGTAGGCGATGTTGCGCTCCAGCCGGGTGACGACCTCGACCTTCACCTTCGGGCCGAGCACCACCTCGTAGCGGGTCACGGCCGGACCCCGCTTGAAGCCTGACACCTTGGCGTCCACGCCGAACTGCTCGAACACCTCGGTCAGCGCGGCAACAACCTCGTCGTTCGCGGCCGTGCGGGTCTTCGCCGGGAGCCCGGCGGCCAGGAGGTTGGTCGGCGGCAGCCGGTAGCCGTCCGGGAGGGTCAGCTGTTCCCCGCGCAAACGAGCGGGGACCGGCTGCGCCGGAGCGCTCGGCCCAGCCGGGGAGACCGGCGCCGCCGGCGACACCGGAGCGGACGAGATGGGAGCGGGCGAGACGGGAGCAGCGGCCGGAGGGCCCGTGGGCGCGTCGTCCGCGTCGACGTCGTCCAGTTGCCCGTCGGACTCGTGCTCGTCGACGGGCTCGTCCGCCTGAACCTGGCGGTGTCGGCGACGCTGCACCGCGGACAGGCCGTTGCGGCTGGCGGTGTGCGCTCCCACCGCGATCAGCCCGAAAGCGAGGAGCAGCGACAGCAGCAACGCGGCGACCCACGACTCCGTGACCCGGGCGAGGAGCCCGCCGAGGCGGCCCAGGAAGCCACCGGCGGCGCTGTCCGGCCGTCCGGCCAGGATGAGATCCAGCAGTCCCGCGCCGGCGACGTAGAGGGCTGTCCAGCCGACGATGCGCGGGCGGTGGAACAAGCCGACGGGGCGCATCAGGCGGACAGCCCGAACTGCGAGGAGCGCGGGCACGAGGTAGGCGACCAAGCCGACCAGCGCGGTGGCGGCGACGGTGGCGTACTCACCGACGGGACCGGCCCGGTGGAACCACACCGCGGCGGCCGCGACCACCGCGGTGGCGGCCGTGAGGAGGCCCGCGCCGATCCGGCGGTGCGCGGGGTCGACGTGGACGCGATCGCCGTAGCGGTGGTGCAGCCACCGGCCGGCCAGCAGGCTGCCGGCGACGGCGAGTGTGAGCGCCTTCTTGCCGTTGCCGAACTTCCGGCTGGGCCGTCGGGTACTGGGGCGCTTCGGGTTGCGGGTGGTCGTCGGGCGCCGTGCCGGCGTGCGGCCGGTGCGGCTTGCCGGGGTACGAGTGGTGCGTCTGGCGGCCATGTCGGTCCTTCCCGGGAGGGGTCGCTCACCCCTGCATCCATTCAACTGTATGAACTGACGCCCCCGGTGCGCAACCACTTGCGCGCCGGGGGCGTCGGTTTCGTTCACATCTGGCGCAGCGCGGGCAGGTGCTGCGGCCTGATCACCGGCCGGTCTGACCCGCAGCCGAGGCCAGCCTCGCCGTGACCGCCCGCGCGTGCCGTACCCGCGCGCATCCCTCCTCGGCAGCGCAGGACGCCGCCTGAGACGGCACCTCCACCCGGTAGCCCCGCAGGTCCGACGCCACGGCGGAGACGAGCTCTTCCAGATCGCCCCGTGGGGGCCGGCATTTTCCGTCCTGACCGCGGGCGTGGCCACGGGCGTTCCGGCCTGCCCATTGCCGGTCATGCGGACCCCGGTTCTCGAACCGCTCGTCGAACTCCATCTCGTACGGACGGTGGCAGCGGTCGCAGTGCCAACCCACCATGGCGGTCGTCTTGCCCGTGGGCGTACCGCGCCGGTTCCAGGCCAATCCCTCGTCGACCGTGTACTCGTAGAGGGTGACCTTGGCGCCGTCGACGCCCTCGAACTCGTCGAGGATGCCCGTGCCCCCGGGGTACCAGGTCGCCGCCGGGATGATCTTCTCCCAGGGGCCGTAGCCGCACGATGGCCAGCCGCCGTAGATGGTCGCGTCCGCGCCGCCGGGCAACACGGCCGTGCCGCTGCGGAAAGCCTCGATCGTCGACGGTTCCGTCAGCAGCATGACGCCGAACTGCTGCGACTCCAGGAGCGCGAGCCCGTACGGCTGCCCCGGACGGCGGTGGTCCTCGCGGAGCGAGTCCTCAAGGTCCGTGCGTGCGTCGCTGGGCTCGGCGGGGACGATCACGGTCATCGCCACCCGGTAGAAGTCCACGCCCTGGATCCGGCCGTTCGGGCCGTAGTGGTGAGTGTTGCCCGCCAGCAGATTCGACTGGTAGTTCGGGACGAACACCGGGGTGATGCTGCTGTTGGGCGTGTTCACGTCGCTCATGCCGCAGCCTCACCCTGGTTGTTGGTGGCGGCCAGGTACCCGGCTGCCTTCTCGTCGTCGAGCTGCGCGGCGATGCTCGCCGCCGTGGCGTAGCCGGCCTCCGGAGCGAGGCCGGCGTAGCGGCGCCACTGTGCCGCGCGGTGCTCGTGCAGCACAGTGAGGCGTGATGGCTCGCCACCCTCGTTGATCTGCTCACTGGTATCGACGATGTCCGCCCACACGGCCGAGCGGCGCAGTTGCTCTCGGGCCGCCTGGTCGCCGGCCGTGTCCCGGTCCTGGTTGCCGGATGTGATGTTTCCGCTGTCCACCGTGCTCCCTTCACGTCAGCGGGTCGCTCACCCGCCGCTCGATGGCGGCCCGGCCCGGTGCCGGGCCGCCAGGTCGTTCGTTATCCGCGCAGCGCGCGGACCTCGCTCAGCAACTCGGTGATCGCCCGGGCCACCTCGGCCCGGTCCGCGAGCACCTGCTCGGCGTTCGGGACCTTCGCCGGCGCCGCACCGAGCCGGTCGATCTGCGTACGCAGCTGCGACTGGTTCCGCGAACCGGGGCTGATGACCTCCACGAGCTGGGCCAGTGGCCGACCCTCGTGGACGTGCAGGTGCCCGGCGGCCGCCGTGCGCTCGACGATCACCTGCCGGCGCAGGTCGTACAGCTCCTTCGCCAACTCGTCGGCCTTCTCCGCTCGGTCCTCCGGGCTCGCGACCTTCGCGACCGCGGCGACCTTGCGGCGCAGCTGCGCCACGGGCACGTCGGTGACCGGCTCGGTCCTGACCTGCGCCGGCACCTGTCGAGCCAGCCGGCGCTGTTCCGCCTCAAGCGAGGCGATCTTGGCGGTGAGGCTCCGGCCGTGACGGGCCAGCCGCAGCAGTTCGTCTCGCAGGGCCGGGCTGTCCGGCGCCGGCGGAGTCTCGTCGAGCCGGGTGCCGCTGGTGCCTGCAATCCGGGCTGCGGCCACCGTCGGCCACCCCCGGTGCGAAACCATGCCGGCCGCCGCCTGGTTACGCATCTTCACGACCCGGGCCAGGTCGGCCCGGACGGTCCGCAGCAGATTCCCGATTGCCTCGACGCGCTGCTCGGGGACGTCAGGCAGCCCTTCGACCGGCGGCAAGGGCGAGGCCTTCGCGGCCTCCCACTCCCGGCCGGCCGCCTCGGTGGCGTCCTGCCGTAGGGTATGCAGCTCCCGGCCCAGTTCGGCCAGCTCGGCCAGCTTCGCGGCCGGCTCGGCGACGTTCGGCGGGTTGGTGTTCTCGGCGAGCGCGGCGCGCAGCGGCTCCCGGTTCTTCGCCCCCAGACGCAGGGCTCCCTCGATGCGGCTGATCGGCCAGTCGTGGTGCACATGCAGGGCCGCTGCAACGACGTCGCGTTCCTGAAGCACATCGCGGTGCGCCACCGCGGCGTCGGCCGCGACCACCTCCGCGTACATGGCCCGATCGGCCGGGTCGCGCCGGCGTAAAGCGGCTGCCAGCTGCTTCCGCAGCGTGGCCAGGTCGACCTGGGCTGACATTCTGATCACTTCCTCCATTCCGATGGCGGGTCGCTCACCCGTACACATAACACGATACAGGCGGGGTTTGTGATTGTCACGCGCCGATCTACGGTCAGTCCGTGTCAGCGGCGCCGGTGAGCACCGCGATCAGGCCACCAGCGCGGATCGACGCTCGACTGGAAACAGACTGGTGGGGCCGGGCATCGCCCGGCCCCACCAGGTCGGTCAGGATGCCTCAAGGCCCGACGAGTGCCCGAACATCCGGACGTGCAACTGCTCAAGCTGCAGCTCGATCTGCTCCAGCCGCCGGGCCCGGTCGAGGGCCTTCCGGCGCGCGCCGATCTTGATCTCGCGCTTCAGCCACTGGCGGATCGCGATGAGCAGTCCCTGGACCTTCACGTGGTCGCGCCAGATGCTCTCGATGTCCTCGTGAGTGTCGGCGCGGTCCTCCAGGCGGCGGATCCGTGCCAGCGCCTGCTTGTAGGTGCGCTCGTCGACGACGGCGAACACGGTGCCCGGGTCGCGGCGCTTCTCGCGCAGGTTGGACCACAGGATGACCGAGCCGAGCACGATCCCGACGACCAGGGGGCCGGCGAGGGCTCGCAGTACCAGTTCCATTTCCATGTTGACCCCTTCACTGTAGGCGGGTCGCTCACCCGCACACATGGACTGTATCGCGGCGGGGGCGGCCTGTCACCCCCGCCGCCCAAGGTCATCCACCTGCCACTGGTTGCCCAGATCCCGGTCCCGCACCTCGTCGTACCGGTTGTAGTCGTCCTCCAGCCAGGCCATCCGCACGTTGCTGACCACGAAGGTGCCGCCGTTGCCCTCCTGCTTGACGACCAGGTAGGTGGCCGTACCGCCGTCCCCGTTCGGCACCGCGCCCACGTACGGCTCGTGCCGCATGTCCCCATCCCAATCCACTTTCGCGTCGGCGAGCGCGAGGATCGCGCCGACAGCCCACCGCGCTCGGCCGGCAGCGGCCTCACCGTCGGACAGCCAGGCGGGCAGCGGGATGAGGCCGTCGAAGAAGTCCATCGGACTGTTCAGGGCGTAGACGTGCATGTGCAGCTCCATGGGGCGACGAAGAGACTGGGGTTGTCCAGCATAGGGAGATACGCCGGCGCCGCCCAGGTCACGCGGCGAGCGCGTAGTCCTCGACGTGACCGCCGCCAGCGCGCAGGACACGCCCACGCCACCAGAGGGCGTAGTCGAGGCAGTTAGCCTCCGTCTTGTGGCCCGGGTCGCAGCCCGGCTCCCGGCGGCCGGCCGCCGACCACGCCATCGAGTCGCTGGACGCGAGGTGCTGAGCGCTGAACTCCAAGCCCTTCACGCCGAAGCCGAAACCGTGCACGGCGATCCCGTCAGCGGCGAGCCTGCTGATGAGCAGGCTCGTCCCGAGCAGGCTCGTGCGCCGGCACACCGACCCGATCCCGACCCGGGGCTCCTTCGTCAGGTCGACGCCGGCGGCCGCGAACTTGTCGACGCAGCGCAGGTACTCGACCGTCCGCCAGCCCTGAAGGACCGGGATGATCGGCAGGTCCGGGGCGAGTGACCGGAGCTCGACGAAGTTCGCCACAGTCAGGTCCTGGTGCTGCTCGACCGTCCGACCGGTCTTGGCCAGCATCGACGGCTCGCACATCCAGTCCTGCTGCGACGCGAAGTCCAGCTGGCCGACCTCGTCGACGTAGCGGCGCACCGCGGCGACGTACGGCTTCGGGGTGGTGCGCCACTCGTGGAACATGGACAGCTCGGTGAACCCGCCGGAGTCGAGCGCCCACGGCGCGATCGCCCTCGGCAGGGTCTTGCGTTTGGTCAGGCGCCGGTGGGAGATGAACAGCGGCACCGGCACGGTGGCCAGCCAGCCCGGCATACCGGTCCCCAGGTAGAACCGCACGTTGCCCTCCGATCCGTGGGCGGGTCGCTCACCCGCCGAGCTCAAGCAGCCAGGGCCAGATCCCGCTTGGGGTACGGCTTCGTCTTGACGTCCAGCACCGTCTTGCGCTTCTGCCGTCGACCGCCGATCTTGAAGGCGTACCGGTGTTTCCCGCCGCTGATCTCCCACCGCTCGGCGGCGGTGGCCAGCGCGGCCGCCAGCCACGCCTTGCGGCTCTCCTTGCTCACCAGGTCCGCCATGGTGGGCGGCATGGCTCCGAAGTCGACGAGCCTCGTGACCACTCCCCGAAAGCCGGATTCGGCGCCGATCACCTTGCGCAGCGTCCGGTCCGTCATCCGCGTGCTGTCGGGAAGCACCGCCTCCTTCACCCGGCGTGAGAGGCCGTAGTAGTCGCCGCCGCACCCCTGATAGGCATCACCCCAGTGGCCCGGCATGTACTCCTCCAGTTCGCCGGCGTCGTTGCGGCGGGTCCGCGGCGTGGGGTCGGAGTAGGCGACGACGCCTCGGAAGCCGTCGCCGGCGGCGAGCTTGAAGGCGCGGCGCATCGCGTAGGACTCTGCGTTCGCCGGGACCTCGTCCAACAGCACCAGGCGGCCGAGTTCCGCCGACTGGGCGTAGGGCTCGAGGTGCGGGAACGGCAGGGTCAGCACCCGCTCCTGCATCGGCGAGGACAGCACGATCACGCCGACGAGGCGACGGCCCTCGGCGAGGTCCAGCAGCCCGTAGCGGCGAATCGCGGCCACGAAGGTTCCGCTGTAGTGGTGTTGGGCGACGAACTCTTTGGCGAGGCTTTCCTCGATCGGCTCTACGGCGTACCGGCGCTTGTCGAAGCCGCCTTCCGAGACGTGTCGCCAGCTGTGCTGGCGTCGGTTCCAGCGCTGACACCACCCGTCGAGACTGGCCGGGGTGGTGGTCAGTGCCAGTGGCGTAGGCATGGGACCTCCCGTTCGCGCGGGTCGCTCACCCGCGTTGCGCGAGGGCGGCAGCTGGGCAGCTGCCGCCCTCGCGGTGGTCGCGTCAGGTGCTGGGCAGTTCGGCGATCGCGGCGCGCAGCTGGGTGATCGTCGCGGCGAGCTTGTCGGCGTCGGCGATGCACGCGACCTTGGCCCGCTGGAGCTGGGCGGCGGTCGTGGCCCACGGTCCCCGCATCTGCATCCAGGCGTTCCGCGACGCGGTGATGATCTCTGCCGCGTAGGCCGGACGGTGCGCGGCGCGCAGGAGCCGGTCGGCGCAGTCGCGGGCGGATCGGCCGTTGGTCTTGGTAGTCATGTCGCGGTTGGTGTGCCGGTGGCCGCACTCGACGACGACCTTCCGGCCCAGGCGGACGACTCCGGTGTAGCGGTCCTCGTCCCGCTGCGTACCAGGAACGAGGATCAGGTATTGCGGCCGGGTAGCGGCCGGAGTCTCCGGCTCGGGCCCTGGCGGGGCGGCCGGGGCCTCGCAGATGCCGAGCATCCAGCAGAGGCATCCGGGCCGGCCGCACTCGGTGTTGGTCAGGCTCATCGCGGGTCCTTCCGTGTGGGTCGCTCACCCACTGGTCAGGCGCAGGCGGTCTTGAGGGCCGCGTAGTGGTCAAGGCGCTTCCGGGCCAGCTCCTGGCTCTGCGGGGTGGACCTGGGCTCGCGGAGGATGGCCTCGCAGTCGTAGACCATCTGCTGCAGGGCGGCGCCGTTCGCGGTCTGCCGGCGGGCCTCGATCAGGGACGGGTAGTAGACCCACTGCTGGGTGGGCCGGTATTCGGTATGCCAGGGCGTGGATCCATCCTCGACCCACACGTACAGCCACAGCCCGTCGTGAGAGACGGCCTCGTGCTTGTTGAGCTTCCGGACCGGAGTGAGGTCGGTCGTCGTGCCGTGCATGCAATCTTCCTCCCATGCGCGGGTCGCTCACCCGCACACAGCAAGTTTAGCACGGGCTTTGATCAACGATCAAGCGACGCCAACGCCTCCGCGACCGACTCAAACGACGCCGGCTCCCCCAGCTGATACGCCGGCGCGAACCGCGCCCCGGCCGCCACCACCCGGTCGGCCGGCACACCCTCGCCGTACAGCGCGGCGAGCACCCGGCCCGCCCACGCCGATGCCTGCGCGGCACCCGGCCCCGGCACCGGCCGGAACCCCGCCGCCCCGTTGCTGTCCGCCCACAGCACCCCGACGGCCCGGCCCGCAGCGACGTCGACCACCGCGGCCGCCTGGACCGTCCCGTCCGGGCGCACCCCGTACCGGCCCTGACCGCCGTCCGGGCGCAGCTGCAACGTCTGCTCGTCCTTGCTCCACCGCTCACTCAGACCCATGGCTCACTCCACCCACGCGTTGCTGCCGTCGCCGTAGCCGGCGTAGACGTCACCGTACGGGTCGGGCGCCCAGCCGGGCCCGGGCTGCCACTCGGCGGGAACGACCTCGGCCTCCACGAACCACTGACCGGAGATGGTGCGTGACCCGCCCCACGGCGGCCGGTACTCGCGGTCCGGCCCCCGATAGACCCCGTGGACCACCAGCCGCTGGCCACGGCCCAGCAGGAGCTCCTGCTCCCCGTCGACGGTGTCGAACGGCGGCACCCCCAGGTACAGGCCCGGGGTGTCGCGGGGCACCCGGATCAGCCACTGCACATCCGCTGCGGCGAACTCCGCCGGAGGTTCCGAGCTGATGGACGTGGACAGGTAGCCGGGGTCGGTGAGGATCTGCCCGACGAGCCCGTGCATGCCGTCGTCGTCGTCCCGGCCCTGCACCCCAGCCGCCTCCAGCGCGCCGGCGCCGGTGCCGCGGGTGACGAGGATCGGCTGCGGCAGCCGGCTCTTCGCCATAGCGGCGTCGAGCGCGGAGACCTGGTCCCGGTCGTCGTCGGTGGTGGCCACCACCGCGCGCAGCGCCTGGTTGATGCCCGGGTCCTTGATGTAGGCGCGGGCGGCGTCGATCTCGTCGCCGGTGAGCCCGTCGGGCGCCTGCATGTTCCGCTCGGCCCACACCGCGCCGTCGGCGGTGCCGTCCCAGCGGCGCACGCCGTGCCGCAGTCCGGCCGGTTCCCCGGCCCGGTGCGCCAGCTCGCCGTGAAGCATCTGCATCAGGGCGGCCTGGGCGTCGCCGGTGAGGTGCGGCAGGGTCGCCTTCACCGCGCCGTCCGGATCCGGCGAGCCGATGATGCCCGCCAGGTAGGTGACCGCCAGCTCCTCCGTCTTGGCGCGCTCCGCCGCGGCGTCGAACCAGTCGGCGGCCGCCGCCCACTCCGCCCGCTCTTCGGCGGTGCCGTCGCCGGCGGCGAGCCGGCCACGCAACTCGGCCACGGTGACCCCGGAGTCCGGGTCGAGCAGCTGGCGCACCGTCTCGGTGTCGAGCGGCTCGGCGGGCGGGTTCGGCCGCAGACCCGAGCCCTCGACGTCCCGGGCGGCGACCATCGACACCCACCCGGCGCGGGTCCGGACCTGTAGCTGCCCGCCGCCCGGTGTGGCCATCACCTCGCCGACGGTCTCGCCGACGCCGGGCGTCCACGCCCGAACCCAGGTTCCGACCTCGATGAAACGACCGCGGCTGTCGCGCGGGTGGTCGCCCTCCTGCCAGTCTTTGCGGAGGACCCAGCGGGCGAGCAGGACGGTCACGAGACGGATCGTCCCGGCGTGGGCGGGCTTGCGTCCTGCCGCTACTCCTCCCGGCGCACTGTCACGACCTGGTCACCGGAGGCAGCGTCGCAGCACTCGGACCTCAGCGTTCTCGGAGGTGCGGGGGTACTTCACACTGGTCCGACGGGGTCGCTCCGGGGAGGTCAGCGTGCCGAGTGGCAGCGGTAGTGAGCAGCGGCGTTCGGGTGAGCGCTCGCGCAGGAGATGGACCCTGCGTGAGAAGGTCCCCATCGGCTTGGCGGTCCTGTCCATGCTGGCGGCAGCCCTGGACCTCCTGAGTGGTGGAGCCGTCAGTGGGCGGTTGTTCTCGCGGACTCCGCCGGAGCCAGACCAGCTCAGGTACAGCGCGACGATCGAGAACAACCGGAAAGCTCTCTTCGAGGGCACTCTTTCCGTCACCACCAGCGGGATCGTCGTGGTGGGCAGATCGTTTCCCATCCGCGTCTTCCTCTGTGGGCCTGACGCCCGAGACCTCGAGTGTGTGACACCTACGGAGTCGCCGCGGCCAGGCGTGACACCGACCGATCGGCGCGTCGCACAAGCGACAGGTGTTCCACTCGGGGGGCGTGTCGAAGGGCGCTTGACCAGCACCGATTCACGAATCAATATCGGCGCGTCGAGCACGTGGACCATCGTGCCGTTGACCAATCGAGCCGACGTGGGCCGGTGGATCTGGTCGGTCAAGGCCAGCGAACCAGGCGACTACGAGCTGCTCCTGGAGGTTGCCGTGCTTGCCGGGGGCACTGCGGAACCGCTGGTGCCCCCGGAGAGCGTCGTCATCCGCGTGACCGCCGAACGCGTCCCGGAGAGCGAAAGGGGCAGCCCTGCACCGGCCCAGAGCGGCACCGGGTCCACGCAGCTCACCGACGTCGCCGCGCCCCCGGCGCGCGCACCAGACTCCACTGACGCGAAGGGCATTGCCGACTCGGACACCGGCTGGACGATCGAGAAGGTGATCCTCCCGATCGTGTTGGCGATCTTCACCCTCGCCGGCGTGATCATCGCAGCCTGGCTGGGCAGCAGATCGCGGCGGGATGCGCCGCCAGGAACCGCCGTAGGCGGATCTACCGCGCCTCAGGCAGCCTTCAACGGACGAGCTGCGCCTTCCCCGGCTCCACAGCGTCCGGCTCAGCGCGGTCCCGGTGGACGTGGCGCATGACGGTGCGGACGTTGATCCCGAGCACCCTTGCCGCATCTACCTGGTTGCGGCGGCTCACCCGCACCACGTGATCGATTGCGGCGCCGCGCTCCGCCACGCCCAGCTTCCGCCCCGGGTCTTCCTGCCGCACGGCGCGGTGCACGACCACCTCGTCGACGTCGACCAGGGAGCGCCACGGCTCGTCGACGATCGGCCGCCAGCCGTGCCGCGCGGCAGTACGCCGGGCGTAGGTAGCCGCCCTGCCAGTCGGGGCCGGGTACGTGAACAGCTCGTCGTACAGGTCGGACACCGCGACGGCCAGGTCGTCAGAGACCCGGTCCCGCTCGCCGTGAGCGATCGCGGAAACCGTCATGATCCGCCGCTCCAGCCGCTCGGCGAGGTACGTGAACGTCCACCCGGTGGCCACCAGCGTCCGCAACAGCTCGGCGACCGGCTCAGCGTCGACCAGGCTGGGTTGCCAGCAGCCATACGCGATGGCC